>NZ_CAUVXO010000054.1:4546-13712 GCF_963555865.1 Protofrankia sp. Cr1 | reverse complement strand
GTCGCAGACAGCGCGCCGTATCACCATGCCAACGTGAATGTGCGAGGTGAGGAAGCTGTCCCTGGCCGGATTTCCCCGAGTGGGTGTCGGTGTGGACGTCCACCCGTTCGCAGCCGGCCGCCCATGCTGGGTGGCAGGTATTTTCTGGCCCGACGAAACCGGCCTCGCCGGGCATTCGGACGGTGATGTCGCGGCTCATGCGTCCTGTGACGCGTTGCTGACCGCCTCGGGCTTGGGTGATCTCGGCTCGATCTTCGGTACCGGGCGGCCGGAATGGGCTGGGGCGTCAGGCGTTGCCCTGCTCACCGAGACGGCGAGGCTGCTGGGCGAGGCGGGCTGGGCGATCGGGAATGTCGCCGTGCAGATCGTGGGTAACCGGCCGCGGATGGCGCTGCGGCGTGCCGAGGCCCAGGAAGCCCTGAGCACTGCGGTCGGCGCGCCGGTGAGCGTGTCCGCCACCACCACCGACGGCCTCGGGCTCACCGGGCGGGGAGAAGGCCTCGCTGCCATCGCCACCGCGCTGGTCGCCCAGCGCTGATCGGTGGACGTGTCCGGCGGTCCGGTGGGACGTCTCATCCGTGCGGTCCGTCTTGCCTGCTTGGCATGATGACTGCCGGCGGTCACCGCGGATGAGAAGGTGAGAAAGCGACAGGACCCGGCGGAGGAGCCTGATGTCGGTGTATCTACCCGAAAAGGTCAAGGATCTCGCGGACGCCGCGACCTACGTGACGCTCGCCACGATCCGCCCGGACGGATCTCCGCGAATGACGGTGTTGTGGATCGCGCGTGATGGCGATGACCTGTTGTTGTCAACGGTGCGGGGTCGAGCCAAGGAACGTGACATCGCCCGCGATCCACGGGTGGGAATCATGTTTCTCGATCAGCGGGATCCCTACGGTTATGTCGAGATCCGTGGCCGGGCGACCCTGACCGAGGAGGGGGGTCGCGAGTTGATCGATGCTCTCGCGGTGCAGTACACCGGTGACGAGACCTACCAGTGGGACGGGCCGGATGCGGTGCGGGTGGTCATCCGCGTGACCCCCGAGCGGGTGTTCACCACCGCCTAGCGTCGATCTGGCCGGTGCTGGCCGGTGCTGCATCGGCGGAGTTCGATTTGCCCGAAATATTCCCCGTCGGACTTGTGGGTTGTTCGCGGAACCGAGCGGAGCTGTTGGCGCGGGGCGTGGGCGTGCGAGCGGGGACCGCACCGTACGCTTGACAGATGGGACTCCACATCTACGACACGCGCACCCGGCGCACGCGGCCCTTCGAGCCGCTGCGCCCCGGTCATGTGGGCGTGTACGTCTGTGGGCCCACAGTCCAGTCCGCGCCACATGTCGGGCATGTGCGTACCGCGGTCGCGTTCGACGTCCTGCGCCGCTGGTTCACCGCGTCCGGGCTTGATGTGACCTTCGTTCAGAATGTCACCGACATCGACGACAAGATCATAATTAACGCGAACCGGGCCGGCGAGAGCGTGTGGGAGCTGGCCACCCGCCAGACCCGGGCCTTCGATGACGCATACCGTGCTCTCGGCGTGCTGCCGGCGACCATCCAGCCACGGGCGACCGGTCATATTCCGGAGATGATCACGCTCATCGCCAGGTTGGTGGATGTCGGCTGCGCCTACGCCGGTGGCGGGTCGGTGTGGTTCCGGGTCGGCCGCTTCGCGGGTTATGGAGAGTTGTCAAACCAGCGTCCGGATGCCATGCAGGCGTCAGCGGAGGGTGAACCGGGAAAGGCCGACCCTCGTGACTTCGCGCTGTGGAAGGGCGCGAAGCCGGGTGAGCCGTTCTGGGAGTCGCCCTGGGGACGCGGCCGTCCAGGCTGGCATATCGAGTGCTCCGCCATGGCGGGCAAGTATCTCGGCGAGACCTTCGATATCCACGGTGGCGGCCTTGACCTCGTGTTCCCACACCACGAGAACGAACGTGCCCAGTCGGTCTGCGCCATGGATCCAGGTGCCATGGATCCAGGTGCTGTGGATCCAGATGCCGTGGACCCAGATGCCGTGGACCCAGATGCCGTGGACCCAGCCGGGACGGATCGAGCTGGCACGGATGCAGACAGGCTGTCCGCTGCGGGAGGCGCGGCTGAGATGGCCCGCTACTGGATGCATGTCGGTCTGCTGACCACCGGCGGCACCAAGATGTCGAAGTCGCTGGGCAACTCGTTTCTGGTCGCCGATGCACTCGACGAGGTCAGACCGCAGGTACTGCGTTACCACCTCCTTGGCGCGCACTATCGCTCGTCCCTGGAATACAGCCCGGAGGGGCTGGTCGAGTCGGCCGCGGCCCACGACCGGATCGAGACGTTCGTCCGCAACGCCCTGGACATCCTGGGGGGGCCGGACGAGGCTGCGGCGCTTGCGGCTGAAACGGCCGGAACACTCGAAACACTCAAAGCACTCGATCTTCGGGATGTGTCGGGCACTGACGCGGTCACCGGGGCCGGCCCGGTGGACGTGCTCACGATCGCAAGCCCCGCCCAGGCCTGGTGTGCCTTCGCAGCCGCTCTTGACGACGACCTCGCGGTCTCCCGGGCGCTGGCGGCCCTGTTCGGTGCTGTCGGGTGCGGGAACCAGGTGCTTTCCAAGACGCGCAGCCGGGAGCTCGCCGGCTGGGTGGATGTCGTCCGCAGGATGCTCGCGGTCCTCGGGCTTGATCCGGTCGGGCAGTGGCCCGCGGCCGGTTCCGAGCTGCGACCAGCGCTGAGCGGGGTGATGGAGATCGTCCTCGATCTGCGGTCGGCCGCGCGTGCCCGGCGAGACTACGCCGAGGCGGATGGGATCCGCACCCGGCTCGCCGCCGGCGGCATCCTGGTTGAGGACACCCCGGAGGGACAACGCTGGCATCTGGCGTGAGCCAGCGGCCGGCATCCTGCCTGAGCCACTGGCTCGGTGACCTGCCGGCTGGCGGTGCGTAGGAACCACGATCGCGCCGCCGGCGGCTCTGCGGCCTGGCGTCGGAAAGTCGCTACCTGGAGATCATGCGAATCGTGATCCGGGTCCAGGCACCGAGGTACACCCGGTCGCCGTTGTGCAGTGGTACCGGCTGGCCCGGCGGGATCGGATTCGGTTCGTCGTTGAGCCGGGTACCGTTCGTCGATCCCGGATCGTGTACGGCGTAGCCGCCGTCCGCCATCAGCTCCAGGATGGCGTGTGCGCGGGAGATACCCGGGTCCTCCGGCGTGCCGGACAGGTCGATCTCCGGATGGATGCCGCGGGACTCACTGCGTCGCCCGATCAGCAGTCGGGGGCCGCTGAGGGCGAAGACTCGCCGCGGGTAGACCGTCGGGAACGGAACGCGATGGTCGTCGCCGCTGTCGTAGTATTCGCGTTCGGCCTCGACGACCACGTCCCAGCCGGTCTGCACCGCGCCCCGGACCGGTGCGGCAGGGCGTTCCCGCAGGATGAGGTCGAAGCCGCACACCTCGCAGAATCGCGCGCCCGGCTCGTTTGGACGCTGGCAGTTCGGGCAGGCGGCGCCATAACCGTCGCCGGAGTCCAGGGGTACCCGTCCGGGCTGGTTGGGACGGGCCCGGTGGTAGTCCGGCGGTGCTGGCATCGGGCCCCGTGGAGCACCGGTCGCACGGTCCAGGCCGAATGGATCATCCCCACCACCACCCGGGCCGGTGTGACCGGGTGCGTACGGGTCTGCGCGGTCCCTGTCGTAGCCCCACGGCTCGCCTCTACGTGGTTCGTCACGTGGGTCGCGAGGTGGGTCGCGAGGTGGTTCGTCACGTGGGTCGCGATAGGGGGCCGCCGGGTAGCCGTTCGCGTCGTAGCCGCCGGGGGGGTAACCGCTTGGCGGGTAGGCATCCCGGTTGTACCCGTTCGGTGCGTAGCCGTCCGGTGCATAGCCGTCCGGTGGGTAGCCGTCCGGTGCGTAGCCGTCCTGAGGGTAACCATCCGCCGCGTAGTCGTTCGGGCGGTGTCCCTCCTGGGCGTAGCCGTCCCGATGGCGGTTCTCCGGGGCGTACCCGTCGGGGGGATAGCCGTTGGCGTCGTACCGCTCCGGTGCGTAGCCCTCCGGTGGGTACCCGTCCGGTGCGTAGCCCTCCGGTGGGTACCCGTCCCGGGGGTATGGCTCGGCCCCCGGCGGCCCACCATGGCCTGGCAGCGGTCGGGGCGCACCGCCCCGCTTGGCGTCCGGCGCACGCCGGATTCCCAGCGGGTCGACGGGGTCGACGCCGGATCGCCCCGTCCCGGACGGTCCTGTCCCGGACGGTTCCGCCGGCCGCCGACCGTACGAGTCCGCGGCGGACTGTGCCGGTTGCCGGGGTCGCTGGCGACCCGACCCGGTTCCGTCCTCTGGGGGGAGAACGTAGGGCTCCTGGCTGGCTACAATCCGCATACCGCACTGATCGCAGTAGTCGGGGGCCAGAGACAGGTGCCCATCTGGGCAGCGTGCACTCACCTGATCACCTGTTTACCCTGACGGTCTTGGTCGACTGGGTGTCAAGGACCATTTCGTCAATGGCGTCGACGTTCCGTTTCAGTCGAACCGTACCTGTGCTTGGGTCCTCGATGTCGACCACGTTCTGAAGTAGGTGGTATGTGGCTTCGTTGCCGGACTGATGGGCAAGCTGTGCGCTTCGGCCAAGTTTGATGGTAGCGGTTGCATCGTCGCCCTCGCGCCGGGCCTCGAGTCCTTCTTGGAGGAGGCGGGCAAGCTCGGTCTGGCCGGTGTAGTGGGCGACCGCCGGGGCGATCCGGGTAGAAAGATCGATATCGTTCGTCCAGATCGCGCGTACGAACGCCCGGGAGAGCACCTGATCGGAGACGACCACGTTGACCCGGGCCGCGAGCATCTCCACGTCGTCGTCCTGCGCCGGGACGGTTACGCACAGGTGGTAGTCGCGGGACTCGCTGCCCCAGGCGCCGGTCGGGTAGTCCGTGGTCCGTGCGTTCACCTGCACCGCGGTGGCGGTGAGCTCCTCGATCTGGGGCGCGACCTGCCGCAGGAAACGGACCGATGCGTCCCGCGGCGTCCACACCCGCAGTGAGACCCGGTCGACGGCGCGGTCCGTCGCTGTATCGATCATGGCTTGGAAGTCGGCGGCGAGATCCCGAGGATGGCGGATGGCGTCGACAGTGCCCAGCAGCGTCGTGGCGATCCGGCGCAGTTCGTCGACCCGCCAGTCGGCTCCGATGCCGCGGCAGTCGCACTGGAAGTGTCCGACACAGGCGGCCAGCGCGGCGTCGAACTCGGTCGAGCGCTCGCCGTTGCGTCCGTCGGTCAACAGGATCGCGTGGTGGATGGCGTTCGGGCGGGTGGCCATCAGTTCCCGGGTGCGTGTGAGCCAACGCCCGATTGCCGTGCCCCCGTCGGCATCAAGGCGGCCGACCGCGGTCTTCGCGGCTTCCCGGGTCCTGGCATTGGCCTGGGCAAGCTCGGGTCGCGCAGGGTAGACGGCCTCGGCGATACCCGACCCCCGCACGATCGCAAACCATACGCCGTCACGCAGGCCGTCAATCGCCGCCTTCGCGGCCCGGCGTGCTTCGACAAGCTTCATCGGGGGTGCGGCCATCGATCCCGAACAGTCCAGCATGATGACCTCGGCCAGTTCCGTGGACCCGCCCGGGCCTGGCGGATCAATCGAGCTGCCCGAGGCCTTGACGGTGATCACCGCGTGTACGTCGGTGCCGCCACGGCCGAGGTAGGCGTTCTGGAAGACCTCCAGCGCGAACGGCACCGTCATCGCAGCTCCCTTTCACGGGAGTGCCCATCCGAACGCGCCGCGTCGATGCGTGCCGTGTCGATGCGTGCGGCCACTACCGTGATGTTGTCGTGGCCGCCGTGGTCGATCGCATGCCTGGTGAGGTGGCGGCCAACCATGATTGCCGGAGCGTCCGGCGGGAGCTCGCCGACCACCGCGGCCAGGTCCTCGGCCCGGGACAGATAGTTCCACAGCCCGTCGGTACAAACGAGCACGGTGGCGGGCAACGCCAGCGGAAACACCCGGATGTGCGCGGTTACGTCCCCGGCGTCGGCGCCGAGCCAGCGGGTGAGCGTATGTGCCCGGGGGTCGGTCTCGACTGCGGCGGCGGGAATCAGGCCCGCGCGCGCAGCCTCGGCCGCCCATGTGTCGTCCTCACTCAGCCGTTCGACGCGGCCTGGACCGAGCAGGTACACCCGACTGTCCCCGATCCAGCCCACGGTGACGCTGCCGCCTCCGTCGCCGGTACGGGTGATGACGGCGGCGGCAAACGTGCACGACGGTGAGATGCGTCCATCGACGATCGGCGCCCGGACCACCGCAGCCTGCGCGGCCGCGACCGCGGCGTGGATCGCGTTTTCGGCATCGCGCTGGGAGAAGTCATCCTGGGGGACGTCGTGGTGAGAAAAATCATCCTTTGTGAAGTCGGCCTCGGAGAAGTCGTCGGCTACCGCCCTGGGCGGCGTCGGGGGAATGTCGGACGCCGGCCACTGGAGGTCGTCGGAGCCGTAACCGCCGTAGGGGTCACGGTAGCCGGGCCGGTCTTCGTCCTCGCCGATGTCGCCGTAGCCGAAGGGGTCCGGGAAGCCATCCGATCGCTGGGGCCCCGTCGCGGCCGGCCGGTCGGCCCGGGGTGGCAGGTTGGCCCGGGGTGGCAGGTCGGCCCGGAGCGGCTGGCCGCGCGCGGCGTACGAGCTGCGGACGGCCTCGGCAAGGACCATGGCTGCGGCGGCAGCCGCCGCCTGCGCCGCTGGGCCGGACCCGGGCGTGCTCGACACACCGTCGCAGACCACCCCGATCAGGGTGGAGCCGACCATGGCGACACCCATGGCGTCCTCGTTGGTGGTGTGCCGGACACCCCGGTCACAGACACCGGCAACCGGGCCGAGGTCGATCTCGCGGTGGTCTGCGTCGCCAGTCGTCAGTGGTGTCTCGCCTCGCAGCGGAGTTCCACATGCTTCGCAGAAGCGATCATCCGAGTATGCCGGACTCGTGCACACCGGGCAATGCCCCCCGTTCTGGTCGATCCCGTCCCATCCCTTCTCCGGAGCGCGGCCCGCATGACCCGCCCGGTCTCCATGGCCGTTGCGGTGGGTAGCGCCGCGTCCGGTCACGCACATAACATGATCACACCAACGTCCGTGGCCGGACGCGGTTCGCCGCGTCGATCATGGCGATGCGCCGTGGTCGGGTCGCGGCGAGCCGGGCCAGGTCGCGATGCACCTGTTCCAGACCGAACCGCACGTCTCGGACGTGCAGTGACCTTCCCACGACGACGACGTCGTCGCCAGGCTGTAGTGTGCCTGCCGCCAGCCCCGCAAGCGCCGTTTCCAGGATCGCCAGCGCGAGCTCCGCCCGCGCCGGCGGATCGGCGGGCAGGGCATCGAGGAGCCCGGACGCCCGCGCGAGGTCGGCCCGTCCGGGCTGGGCACCGGGGTCCACCATCGTCTGGATGACGCGGATCTGGGCGGGCAGGTATGCCGCGGACGTCCGCGGCACCCGCGACCAGGCCTCGATCGCACCGGGCAGGTCCCCGGCACGAGCCCGGACCCGGGCGAGACCGAACGCGGCGGAGGTGAACGACGGGTCGGTCCGGGAGACGACATCGAACATGCGCGCGGACGTCGTCGGGTCGATCGTCTCGGTCGCGAGGGCGAGCGCGAGCTTGGGGGCCAGCTCGCCGGGTACGGCTCCATAGACCCGGTCGAAGCAGGTGCGGGCCGCGTCGCTCCGGCCGGCGGCGAGAGCGAGCAGCCCTCGGTACCAGTCGGTGCGCCACTGGTAGGGGTCCTCCTGCGCGACGGCCGCGAGCAGCGCCTCCGCGCGATCATCCCGGCCGGCCTCCAGCCAGGCGCGGGCCAGTCGCAGCCGGGTCTGCGGCGTCGGCGAGCCGATCGCCGACAGCAGCTCGGTCAGTGCATCGGGCGCCACATCGGGGAGCGCGGCCAGGGTGGCGCCGGCCGGATCATCCGGGTCGGGGCCGCAGGCGGGCAGGACCAGCCACGGCGGTCCGGCGGCGCTGCCGTCCGGGTCCTGCCCGGTCAGGTGTGCATCCGAGGAGAACAGCCGGCTCGGAGCGGGATTCGCCCGCCCGTCGTCGATCGCGACGATCTCTCGGAGGATCTTGAGCAGCTCGTCGAACATCTCGTCCGCCCCGGCGAACCGGGCATCGGGATCGATCTCGGTCGCCCGCAGGAGGAACCGGTACAGCGAGTCGTGCTGGGCGAGTACCTCGTGCTCGTGCTGCGGGGGCATCGTGACGGCATAGGTGGTGGTGTTGCCCCGGAAGTTCAGGATCAGGGCCGCCAGCGACCGGCCGATCGTGAACAGATCCGAGGCGACCGACGGCCCCAGTTCGGCGACTTCGGGCGCCTGGTAACCAGGGGTCGCGTACGACGGGCCGAGGTCGTCGATGCGCTGCACCGCGCCGAGGTCGATGAGCTTGAGCGAGTCGCCGGACAGCATCACATTGTCGGGTTTGAAGTCGCAGTAGACCAGGCCCTGGCGGTGTAGGTAGCTGAACGCCGGCAGGATCGCCAGGATGTAGGCGACTGCCTGGGTCACCGGCAGCGGGTCGGGCCGCCCGCCGGCGGCGTCCCGACGCTGTTTGAGGAGCTTGAGCAGTGACATCCCGCCGATGTACTCCATGACGATGTAGCCGGTGCCCTGCCATTCGGTGAAGCTGAAGATCTTCACGATGTTCGGATGGTCGACCGCGGCCAGGTACTGCCGTTCGGCGATGGCCGCGGCCATCGCCTGCGGATCATGGGTGTTGAGCAGGCCCTTGAGCACCACCCAGAAGTTCTCGGCGACGTTGCGGTCACGAGCCAGATACACCCAGCCCTGCCCGCCGAACGCCAGGCATCCGACGATCTCGTACTGGCCGACGACGTCGTGTGGTTTGAGTTTGGGCACGAAGGAGAACGGTTGCCCGCATGTCGGGCAGAAGCCCTCAAGCCGGCCGGGGATGTCACCGCGGGTCTGTCCGACCGGTTCGCTGCAGCCGGCGCACCGTCGGCTGCCCTCCGGGACCTCGGGATCGGTCAGCACCATCGTCGGCGGGTCCGCAATCGGGACGTCGGCGACGGTGACGATGCCCACGCCGAGCTGACCGCGCGACGGCGTCGGCGTGGACGGTCGGGAGCGCCGTTGGCGGGCCGGCCCGGAGGATCGGGCGCCGCTCGACCCGGGCTGTTCTGTCGATGGGATGCCTGCCGCCGGCGGG
>NZ_CAUVXO010000054.1:0-4004 GCF_963555865.1 Protofrankia sp. Cr1 | reverse complement strand
CCTCTGCCTCTACCTCTGCCTCCGGTACGGGTTCGCCGTCGCCCGCCGCGGCTCGCCGGTCCACGGCCGCGCCGAATGCCCGCACCAGCGCGGTGGCCCGGTCGAGATCGGTCGGCGCCGTGTACAGCACCGAGCGGGCATGGCGGTAGGCCTGGGCAAGGTCGGGGTCTTCCACGACACCCAGGCCGGCCGCCTTGGCGTGCCAGCCGCCGAGCAACCCCCGCAGGTCGTCGCGGGTCTGCAGGGGCGCCGCGCTGCGGTCGGCGAACCGGCGGGCCGAGATCAGCGTGGCGTCGGCGAGTTCCCGCCAGCGGTCCAGACCCCGGCTCGCTTCCTTCCACCGGCCCGCTGCGGCTGCGGCCGTCAACCGGTCGAGCCAGGTACGCAGGCCGTGCCGCTCGTCATCAAGGACGCCGGCGGGCATGCGCGGCAGCTGTGTCGCAGGGAGCAGGATGCGGCTGCGGGCACGGTCGGCGTCCGTGGCCGCCCGGTCGATGAGGGCGGCGATGCGTTCGAGCAGCGCTGCCGCTACCCGCAGGGCCTGGGGCAGGGTGTCGTGCCGCCGGGCCAGTTCATCGAGGCCAGCCTGCGCGGTGCTCACCGCCGCTTCAAGCCGGGTCACCAAGCTGTCCGGGACGGCCAGCGGATCGGCGGCGGTCAGGTCCGAAAGCTCGGCCAGCAGGCGGCGGGCGACGGTGCGGCCGGCATCGTCACCCAGTCGTAGGCGGGCGGCCAACTCGTCGGCGGTGGCGAGTTGCCCTTCTGTCGCGCTGAGGATCGCCAGTAGCCTGCTCCACGCGGCGAGGATCTCGTCGATGGTGGCGCGTACCGAGCCAAGCGCCGCATCGGTACGATCCGCCAACTCCGTCGGGCGGATGCCGACCGCGGGTGGTGGGCTCCCGGCGGGTGCTCCCGCCAGCACGGGGACCGCGGTCGGGCCGTGCAGCAACGCGTCCAGCTCGGCTGTTACGCGGGCGTCCACCCGAACCTTGTCCCCACGTACGGCGCGTGCCGCCGTCAGCAACTCGGTGAGGGTCCGGTAGCAGTTCCAGGCGTCCGCGAGTGCGGCCAGCGCGGTCGTGGCCCGCTCGCGCGTGGCGCCGGTGAGGCGTTCCGGGTCGATCAGGGCACGGCCGGGAGTGCTCTCCAGCTCCATCAGGATGGCCGCCTGGGCGGCGACCGCCGCTGACAGCCGGGTCAGCGTGGCGTCGATCTGTTCCAGGGTTGGCGCGACCATGGTGATCAACCCTGGTATTCCGGAACGGGTGGTGCGGGCACCGGTTCCGTGCCGGGCCCGGTGAGCCAGCGCCGGTAGATCTCCGTCCACCTGCCGTTCTTCTCGATCGTTTCCAGGGCACCGTTGAGGAACCGGGTGAAGTCCGGGTGATCCTTGTTGACGGCCATGCCGTGCGGCTCGTCGGTGAAGCGTGGGCCGACAATCATCGTGTAGGGATCCTGGTCGACTATTCCGGTCAGGATTCCGTCGTCGGTCGATATCCCGTCGACCACGCCCTGTTGGAGCGCGACCAGACAGTCCGCGACATTTGTGACGGGGTAGGGGATCGGTGCCGGGGATACGGTGGCAATGGCCTGGATGGAGGTCGTCCGGGCAGCCGCACACACCTTCCTGCCGGCCAGATCCTCGATTCTCCTGAAGCCCGAATCCCGACGGACGAGCACCCGCTGCCCGGAATCGTAGTAGACGGCGGAGAAGTCGACATCCCGTCGCCGGTCACAGGTGATGGTCATGGTGGCGATCGCGATGTCGATCAGGCCGTGCTGGACGGCGGGGATGCGTTCGGCGTTGGTGATCGCCCGAAACCGGATCTTCGGGTTACCGGGTCCGAAGATGGCCGCGGCCATCTCCTTCGCCATGTCGACGTCGAAGCCCTCGAGCTGGTTTGTCTGGGGGTTGACGATTCCGAACGGTGGAACGTCTGGAATGACGCCCACGACCAGATAGCCACGATCCTGGATCGTCTTCATGAAGGAACCCGCCGGCATGTCGCCCGGGGCGGGCATCGGGTCGGGTGGGACGAGGCTCGCCCGCGGGTTCCCGCAGCCCTGTGTGGGTGCCGTGGTCGTACCGGCCAGCACGGCCGCCGCGGTGGCCGGTGGCAGTGGTTCTGCGTCGGTGGGTAGCGGGCTGTGGGTCGTGCCGCATGCCACCGTGGCCGCGAGAATGACGGCGCCGACCACCGTGACCACGGTGGCCCTGATGATCCGGCGGCCGGCGGGACGGGCGGTCATCGGTACTCGTCGATGCGCCGCTGCATGCCGGCCAGGCTGAGGCCGGCGGCGACGACCATGGTCACAACCGCCACCGCGAGCAGGACGGACAGCGGCTCGCCCGCGTCGGACACCTGCCGGGAGAACCGTGCCTGGCTGGCCGTGACGGCCGCGTCAACCTTCTGATCGAAGGTGTCGAACGCCGCGGTACCCGCGCCGAGGGAGATCTTTCCCGCCGCGGTGAAGTCACCGGTGTCGGCGAGCAGCGCCGTGACCTGCTGATGTGCGCCGAGCCATACCCGCAGGTCGGAGTCGAGGCCCGTGCGGGTAGCGGTGTCCGGCCCGTCGACGCGCAGCGCGGCGCTCAGCGAGCCGCCGGCGAGGGGTCCGCCGTTGACCGCGAAGCCGAGCCGGGTGACCGCGACGGTGAAGTCGGTGTCGAAACGCGTGCCGTTACCACGGGCGATGAGCGACTGGTTTTCGTCCACGCGGGCTCGCAGGGCCAGTACCTTGGACTGGGCCAGCAGGGTCATGGGCACGAATCCCGAATCATGGGCGGCGCTGAGCCGCTGTTGTTGGACGGAGAACGCCGCGGCCGTCCAACAGAGGCTGAACAGCACGGCGAAGGTCGCCGTCACAAGGGGAATGTTGAGAACACGGTTGGTTCGCCGGTACAGCATTATCTGGGTGCCGACAAGACCGCCGGCGGCGAGGATGAATACCGCCGAGAGCAGGATCTCGCGTGGTCCGCTCGTCGCATCGGCGTAGGCCTTGTCGAGGCTGTCGGCATTCAGTGTGATGAGGCGATCGGTTGCCGGCAGTATTGTTTCCTGGACGAGTTGGGACCCTTGGCGCAGGTAGGCGGCACCGACCACGTTGCCCACCCGGTTGTTGGCGTGGGCCCGTTCGATGAGCCCGGTGTACACCGGAATCTTCTCGGCCAGGACGGCTAATGGTTCGGCCGCCGCGGCCTGGGTGTTGAGACGGGTCAGGGTCGCCACGGCGTCCGTCGCGGCGGTGATGCTGGTGTTGTAGGCCGCGAGCTGGTCAGCGGGTTCGGCGCCACCGGCGAGGAAAGAGGCGGCGGCGGTGGCGTCGGCCTCGGACAACGCCGCGTGCGCCCGCTGTGCTGTGACGATCGAGGGACCCGCATTGTTCCTGATGGTGTCGAGCGTCCTGATCCGACCGGCGATGGTCGAGACGGACACCAGCGCAAGCACGGCGAGTGCGCCGACGATGGCGATCGAGTACAGCCGGAGCCGGCCGGGCGTGGTGGCCCTCGCCGCCTGAGCCCGGTGTAACAGGCGGCCCGCCAGGCGGAGCATCCGATGGCCCTTGTCAGGCAGCCGCAGGCTCCGGTCGGCGATGCTTGGATCGACGGCGGTGCGTGCTCCAGCGGATGCCGCCAGAGGTGTGTTCGCCGTCACGGTTTGACCATAGTGCGGTTGCCGTCGGCGGCGAGCTGTCAGCTTGCACAGGCTTCTGTCAGCTTGTGGACAGGCCAGTGTTCGAGCCCCTGCCGAGCGAGCACCGGCCACGCGACCATCGGGGGCGGCGATCCGCCATCGACCGAGTGGACCGTATACCGTGTGACGATGCTTTCTGACGCCTCCGGGGCGCGCGCTGGTGGAGTTCGCTGATGGCCGGCCAACAGCGGCGAGGCGGCGGTGGTGTCGCGCGAGGTGGCCAGGGCGGTCGCGCGGCCAAGGGGAGCTCGCATCGCAAGGGCGCAGCGGCAGGCAGCGGTGGCCAGGGTAGGAAGAGCCTGCAGGGAC
>NZ_CAUVXO010000053.1:14583-20543 GCF_963555865.1 Protofrankia sp. Cr1 | reverse complement strand
GAGCGTTTGGTCCGGCGGATGGAGGCCGAGACGACGCTTCTGGAAAAGGTCCGCCGGGAGATGTACGAGGGTGCGTTGATCCCGTTCCGGGAGGTCTTCAGCCGCCTGAAGAACGTGGACATGGCCGAGCTCGCGGCGATCGACACCCTGCCCAGTGCCGGTCGGGTGGATGTCGAGCTGCGGCAGGTGCAGGTGAACGCCGCGCAGGTGGTCGGTGCGATGGCCGGCGGTGTGGTCGTGAGCGCGGCGGCGGGCGCGGGGGCCGGCGCAGCCGCCTTCGCCACGGTGGGTGCGGTCGCGACCGCGTCGACCGGCGCGGCGATCTCCGGGCTGTCCGGGGCGGCGGCGACGAGCGCGACACTGGCCTGGCTCGGTGGCGGTTCGCTGGCCGCCGGCGGTGGTGGTGTAGCCGCCGGCACGACCGTGCTGGGCGCGATCGTGCTCGCGCCGGTGGTCCTGGTGTTCGGTGGTGTGCTTACCGGGATCCTGGCGTGGCAGGGCCGCAGGGCGCGCAACGATCAGCAGGAGACGGCAGGCAGGCTCGACGTGGCCGAGGCCGAGCTGGGATGCGCAGAGGCCGCGGCAGATGCCGTGTGTAACCGTAGCGAACAGGTTCGTGACGTCCTCAACGGCTTGTACGCGGCCATCCTGGACGAACTACCCCGATTGGTGACGCTGCTCGACGCCAAGGACGACTACGCGACCTACACACCGCGGCAACGCCAGCGTGTCGCGCTGATCGTCGCATTGGCGACCACCACGGTGACGGTGATGAGCGCGCGCATCGCCGATGACGACGGTGTGGTGACCGATCTGTCCCACCGGGTCGTCGCCGATGCCTGGCAGCGGCTGGGTGACGCGGGCTCGGCCGCAGCATGAGCACGGGCGAGGCTGACCCGCCCTACGCTCGTGGGTTCCCTGCGCGTGTCGGCTTGCTGCCAGGTGGCGCGGACGCGGCCGTCTGGGCGTATGCAGATCATGCCACCCGTCGCGCGGCCGCGGAGATGGTCGCGACCCTGAAGACTCGCGCCACCGTCCAGCGCCTCGCCGAGCGCTACGCCAATCATGGCAACCCGCAGCGGGCCGGCCACATGTTCGAGGTCATGCACGCGCTGGCGTTCAACCGCAACGCCATCCGCGCCGGTGCGTCGGTGCGGGCTCATGTCACGGAGTGGATCGTCGGCGGTTCGCAGACGGCAACGGTGGATGTGGTGCTGCGCGACGGTGACCGGCTGGTCGCCGAGGCGCAGGCCAAGCTCGTCAGCCGGGCCACCACGACGGCACACGACCTTGCCCGGTCTGACTACGCCGGTATGCAGCGGGTGGTGGCGACCGACAAACTCGCCGCCGTGGACGATCTGCTGGGCAGGCGGCTGCGCATGTCGCCCGATGGGCTGCGGTACGAGGACTACCGCGACACCCGCGCGCACCTCACCGACACGCTCCACCACGGGTCGGTGCACAGCCGCGGCATCAGGATGCGTGCAGCGCACCGGGCGGCGGAGAATCCCAGCGGCTGGGCCGATGCGCAGGTCGCGGGCGCGGCCGGACGCGAGGTCCTCACCGCGGGGCTGGCCGGCGCCGGAGTCGGCGCGATGATCGCAACTGTGGTCGGGACGGCGGGCGCCGTGGCGCGGGTCCGGGCGGGTGAGACCTCGGCCGGGGTCGCCGCCCTCACCGTCGCCGGGAGCGCGGCCCGCAACGCCGCCCGTTCCGGGGCGACGACGAGTCTCGGAACGACGATGCGGGTCGCGGCCAGGGCCGGGCTGATGCCCAAGGTCCTCGGCGGTGGCACGGTGACGATGGCCATGGCCGGCGCGGTGTGCGGGGTGGCCGAAGCCGGCTTCGATCTCGGCCGGGGGCGGATCGACGCCGGCGAGTTCGCCGCCCGCAGCGCCACGGTCACGACCACTGCCGGCCTTGTCTGGGCCTGCGGCGCAGTCGGGCAGACCGTCTCCCGATACCCGTGGTCGGCGCTCTTGTGGGAGGTCTCGTCGGCCAGGTCGCCGGCACCATCATCGTTCAGGGACTCCAGTGCGCGATCGTGGCCGCGCGGGCCGACGGCGTCGCGGAGTCCGCACTCCTGCTGCTCGAGCGCGAGCTCCTGACCAGCGCGGCCACCGCGGCCCTGCTCCGTGACGAGGCCGAAGCGCTGGGACGCGAGCGCAACGCCTACGTCGCCGAGATCGTGCTGCCGCAGCTCACGCGGGCACACACCCTGGCGGCCTCCGACCCTGCACGGGCCGTGGTCGAACTCGCTGAGGTGACCCGTGCCTTCGGCGGCCAGCCAATCTTCACGACCATGGACGAGTTCGACCGGTGGATGGCGGACGGCGACGCTGTGCTCACCCTCGACCCGAACTGGTAAAACGGGACGTGAAGCTGGATGGGGGATCCGCGACGACATCCACGAAGCCTTCCGCACCCTCGGCTGCGCCATCACCCGCTGGCGACGGCTGAAGGCCTCATTGTGTTAGGAGTCCTTGTTCGTTCAGTGGATGCCCGGCTGGTGGGCAAGCATTTGCTCGACGATTTGAAGATCTTTTTTGATTCGATCGAGGACGGCTGTCGCAGCGTCTTCGTGCCCGTCGGTGGGGTTCTGCCGCAGCAGGCTTCGGACTGCCATATCGGACAGGATGCGTCCGGTTTCAACCACGGTCGTGCTGCCACCCGGCTGGTACCACCAGGAGGCGAACAGCACCATCCCGCTCAACGCTCGTGCTGCAATCGCCTCGTTGACGGGATGGAACAGGCCGCACCGGATACCGTCGGCGATCGTCGATTCCACAATTCTTTCGAAACCATGCCATATCTCCTTATATAACCGGGAGACCTCGGGCGGAAGGTTTGTCTCGCTCCGGCTGACCAGCCGGGTGCGCTCGGGGTGACGGAGCGCTGCTTCCACTGTCCCCATCATGATTTTCTTCAGTCGCAGATCCGGCCGTGAAGCCAGGTTGTCAGGCATATTGATGACAAATGCCGAGTTGGCCAGAGTGTCACGGGCGATCTTGGCCACCAGATCGTCCTTACTTGAGACATAGTGATACAGAGCTGGGCGGCTCACCCCCAGGGCATCTGCGACGTCCTGCAGGGTCGTACCGGCGTAGCCCCGCGTCGCGAACAGCTCCGCGGCGGCGTCCAGGAGCGCTGACTCGAAGGCCTCCCGCCGGGAGGACGAACGACCGCTGCTCGGACGGACCAGACCCGCGGCGAACTGGGTGTCCGTCTCGCTCTGTATGTCCCCGATTGCGACACCTGTGTCCTCGGGCGGTGCCGGCTCCCTCACCCTTCCGAGTGTAGAGATGAGCCGGCCGTGGTTGGCAGGCCTGGAGGAGCGAAAAAGATGCGGTAAATTCCTGGGTTCAACATCGTTGTCGAAAGTTCGACTCGCATGTAACCTTGCCCATACTTCACATGATGTTGGAGGTGGCCGGTGGGTCAGCCAGACGAGAACGGTGCTCAGGCGTCGGAAGCCGAACCCCGGGTGCTGTTCGGCTTCAACGTTCGAGGCGAGAAGAAGGAGATCCGTCGGCTGGACAGGCTCGGAGCGGACTCGCTGTGGGCGAGTGGTCATGTCGCGGCACCGCTTCCCACTCCGGAAGCGCTGGTGAACCTGGGGCTCCTCGCCGCGCTCACCGAGCGGCCGCGCATCGGAACCGCGGTGCTCCTGCTTCCGCTGTATCCGCCGGCAATCGTCGCGAAGCAGGTGGCGTCGATCGATCGGGTGAGCGGGGGGCGGGTCACGCTGGGGGTGGGGGTCGGTGGGGAATATCCGCAGGAGTTTGATGCCTGCGGTGTGCCGGTCGCCGGCCGCGGCTACCGGGTCGACGAACAGATTCGCGTCTTACGGGACCTGTGGACCGGCGAAGCGGTCGATGGGGCCGGCCCGCATTACCCGTTCCAGGGCGTGCGGATCTCCCCGCCGCCCGTCCAGCCCGGTGGTCCACGGATACCGATAGCGGGGACGAAGGCGCCGGCGATGCGGCGAGCCGCGACCATCGGCGACGGCTGGATGCCCTATCTGTTGTCTGCGGACCGGTACGCCGAAACGGTCCGGACGGTTCGCGCCCAGGCCGACGCCATCGGACGTAAGCTCGACAGCTTCGAATGGTTCCAGTTTCTGTTCATCGGTGTAGCGGACCGGCCCGAAGACGCCTACGCCGACATGGCGCAGATGTTCGGTTCAGTCTGGTCACGGGACCTGCGCGGACTCATCCACCGCGTGACCGCCGCAGGTACCCCGGAACAGGTTGCCGCACGGGTGCAGGCCTACGTGGATGCGGGGGCACGCCACATGATCTTTCAGCCGAGCGGTGCGGACCTCGGCGAGTCCCTCCGCAACGCGGAACGCATCACGCACGAGGTACTGCCCTTGATAACCCTTTCCAGGCGGGTGGAGGCGACAGACGAATGCTGATGGGCGACATATTGTCACTGGCAGCCGCGAACTGGCCGGAACGGGTGGCGCTGGTCACGGGGAACGAGCGCCGGACATTTGCGGACCTGCACGCGGACTCGTTACGGCTGGCAAACGGCCTTTCCCGGATCGCATCGCCGGGAGACCGGATCGCGATCCTGGCTCGCAATGTGCCTGCCTATGTCGAGGCTCTCTACGGTGTACCGACCGCCGGCATGGTACTCACCCTGCTCAACTACCGGATCCATCCCAGGGAATGGGCTGAAATCATAGCTGCGGCCGGCGCCCGGGTGCTGATTGTCGACCGGGAGTTCGTCGACGAACTCTGGCCCGTGCTCGGCGACGTTCCAGCCATCGAACACATGTTCGTAATTGGTGGTCCATCGGACGGCCGCGGCTCCTCCTACGAGGAGCTGGTCGCATCGGCCTCACCCACCCGTCCTCAGGTGGAAGTGTCAGATTTCGACACGGCATGGCTGGTTTATACGAGCGGTACGACCGGGAGCCCCAAGGGGGCGATGATCACCCATCGTGGAATCATCACAGCGGCCATGACAATGATGCTCGCGATCTCGCCGACGGAGCGTGACCGGATGCTGATGACCTTCCCCATGTGTCATGTTTCCGCGTTTCAGGTCCCCACCTACCACCTGTGCGGGGTGCCGACTGTCCTGATGCCCGCGTTTGAGCCGAGCGCGTTCCTGGAACTGGTGGCGGAACACCGAATCACGATCACTTCGCTGGCGCCGACGATGGCGTCTTTCGTGCTCCGGTATCCGGGCTATGACACGGCCGACCTGTCCTCCATCCGCCGACTGGGATACGGCGGGATGGCCATGCCCACGAGCACTGCCCGCGCTTTGGCGGACCGGCTGGGACCAGTTTTGGTGACCGGCTTCGGCCAGACCGAGTCAACCGGATGGGTGACGGCTCTCAGTCCTGAGGACCATGTTCGTGCGCTGTCGGGTCAGGAGCAACTGTTGGAGTCCTGTGGCCGGCCATTGCCGCTGACCGCCGTCGCAGTCATGGATGAGCAGATGCGGCGATGCCCCGCCGGCACCCCCGGTGAGCTGGTCATCCGCGGTGATCTGGTTACCAGCGGTTATTGGAACGACGAAAAGGCCACCGCCGCCGCGTTCACCGATGGGTGGCTGCACACCGGTGACGTGGCGACCGTGGATAAAGAAGGATACGTTTATCTCGTCGACCGCATCAAGGATATGATCATAACTGGTGGACAGAACGTGTACTCCACGCAGGTGGAGCAGGTCCTCCATAAGCACGAGGCCGTGTCGGAAGCTGCCGTCATCGGTGTTCCCGACCCGGTATGGGGGGAGAGTGTGGTAGCTGTGATTGTTCCCCGGCCCGGTGCACACGTGGACCCCGAGGACATCCTCAGGACCTGTCGGGCGCAGCTTGCCGGTTACAAGAGCCCGCGGAAGATCCATGTGGTTGCCGAACTTCCCAAAAACATCACCGGCAAGGTCCTCAAGCGCGAGCTCCGCGGCCGGTACGCGCCTGCGACAGCTCTCTGATCACCACG
>NZ_CAUVXO010000053.1:12687-13900 GCF_963555865.1 Protofrankia sp. Cr1 | reverse complement strand
CCGACACACCTTACCTCCCCATCTGCACATTGAAGTCGCCTGCCGTACCAGCCGATCCGGAAGACGGAGGCTTTGAGCGTGGCCGCGGTCGTGGACGCGAACAGGTGCAGTTCGTCCCCGGTCCGGATGCTGGCATGGTCGAGCCAGCCCTCCACCGCGTGGTTGTAGCCGAGACGGGCCAGGCCGCCGTCCATGGACACCCGCGTCGGGACGGAGGTCGCCTCCGACGCCAGCGGCGTGGATCGGGAGCTAGGCGGCCTCGTGTGTCGAAGGCGATGCCGGCGGGGGTGGATCCGGCGCTTGTCGCGCAGCTGGTGACCCAGGCCCGTGAGCCGGGGGTGCGGCTGTCCGGGGAAGGTGGTCTGCTCCAGCTCGAGTGCATCGATTGGGCCGCGTCGTCGTGGGCAAGATCGGCTTGAGAGTGGAGCAGGACGAGCGGCCCGCTGGCGCACTGGGAACAGGTGGCGATGTGATCGGGGCAGACCTGCCGCCGCGCGGGCGCCCTTGGCGACGGGGTCGCGCGCACTGCTCTGGCGCTCCTTCGCGGAGTTCGGAGTTCAAGCCCTGCGCCATTCGCGGCGACGAGAGCCAGGACTTTTCACCCCCTGGCTCAGAAGCCGTCGCTGGAGACCATGGGTCCTCTCGTGAGGTAGTTGACCAGGGCGGTGCGGGTCGTGGACACGAACTGGGCTGGGATGCGGTCGGCGGGAGTCCAGGCGATTTGGGAATGCTTGTAGGGTTCGGCGTTGGTCGCTTCGCCGGTCCAGGTGTGGGTGGCGAAGACGACGGTGAGGAACCCGTTGGGGCCTTCGACGCCCCAGGAACTGTGGATGATGCCCGCGACGGTGAGATCGGCGGCCTCGACGATCAGGCGGGTTTCCTCTCTCAATTCCCGGGTGGCGGTGGTGGTGATGAGTTCGCCTTTGTCGGCTTTCCCGACGGGCAGGTCCCAGTGCCCTGCTGCGAATTTGGCGTGGGGTGCGCGCTGAAGGAGCAGGATCCGGTCGGTTGTCTGGTCATGGACGATCACGGCGGCAACGAGCAGCGTGTGGGAGTCCAGCGCCGGCGGTAGGGCGGTGTCGTTCACGGCATGATCCTATTCAGATGGCCGCGTGCCGGATCCGCTGCGCGAGCCGGGCGGCGCCCGGGACCTTGCGGCGCTGGTACAGGGCAAGCGTGGGGCCGATGGAGGTGAGCGCTGATCGGGTGCGCG
>NZ_CAUVXO010000053.1:11884-12502 GCF_963555865.1 Protofrankia sp. Cr1 | reverse complement strand
CTGAGGCCATGCCTTCGGCCAGGTCCAGTGCACTGCTCCAGGCGGCGATGGCCTCGTCGGCGCGTGCTTGAGCGGCCAGGCAGTCACCAAGATCCGTGTGGGTGAGCAGATGGACGCGCGGGAACGCCTCCTGGTCCCAGGAGGTGAACGCGGCCCGGTGCCTCAGCTCGGTGCCGGGATGGTCGCCGAGCTCGGTGAGGGTCCGGGCGGTGTGAGAGTCGACAGTCCCGACCGGTCCCGTGGTCGGCTACGATGAAGTGATCTGGATCACACTACAGGAGCGTGGGCCCAGGTCACGACGTTATGCACTGATGTCGCCTTCTGTTCTCGTGCGAATCCCGTGAAAAGCGGTCGCGGTATCTCCGACTTCCCGGTAACCTGTTCGTTACCATCTATCAACGGAGTAACCGTGGTTTGCGAGCGTGGTCGATGGGAAACTGCGTGACCGCACGTTGATGGCATCCAGAGGAATACTTGGGAGGGCGCGTAGTATGGCTGATCCTGATGAGTTGCTCGTAGCAGTGGAACAGTTGGTCGTTGCCCAGAACCGGGATGATGGCCAGACCTCTGACGGCCCAGTCGGAGACTCGGGAGAGAACAGGGACGGGTGAATCCGTC
>NZ_CAUVXO010000053.1:0-11492 GCF_963555865.1 Protofrankia sp. Cr1 | reverse complement strand
CTTGTCGTATTCTTACGAAGGATTCGACGTGGATCATCGGCTTATCCGTGGCATAGAGAAGGCCCTTGGCTGGTCCGACATAAACGGGTTAGGCCGTTGCTTCACACGAGGAGCCCTGACCGATCATGATTTATGCGGCCGCATTCTTACTCCGATGCGACTGCTTGATCTGGTCATGCGTCGCAGTGTGCTCCCGCCACAGCTACGGTGTTTCCAGAACGGCTCAGAGCTACACCCAAACTCCTATCTAAGTTTGCCGACGACTCGCCGAGGACAGGCCGTCCCTATGGTGAACATGGAACGCCTTGGCAACCTAATTCGGTCAGGATGCACGCTCGTACTGGACGCGCTGAATCAATTCGACCCCACCATGGAGATCGCATGCCGTGCCCTACAATGGTGGTCACATGAGGCAGTGCAAGTCAACGCTTATCTTACAACACAGGAGACAGTCGGTTTCGCGCTACACTGGGATGATCACGATGTCATAGTCGTTCAACTCGCAGGAGATAAGGATTGGGAGATCCGTAGTCCTTCCCGTGCGGCGCCGATGTACCGCGACACCGCGCCGAATCTCAAACCAAGTGACCAGATAATCTGGTCCGGAACGCTGCAAACCGGCGACGTACTGTACATTCCCCGTGGCCACTGGCACCAGGCCACCCGATCGGGCAGAGGCAAGGGATTTAGCCTACATGTGACATTTGGGTTGGTAAAACGAACCGGTGTGGACTGGTTAGCATGGCTTGCTGATCACTCTCGTCAAGAGGAGCTGTTTCGTCAGGACCTGGACCGGTGGGGGGCAGGCGAAGGACACCAGGACCAAGCACGAGCGCTCGCCGAGGCCGCGTCACATCTCCTCGCATCATTTTCCCCTTCAAATTTTCTCATTGCTCGCGAGCAGGAGCATTTACCGTCCCGTCATCTCGCAACATGGGGTATTTTTGGGCCAGTATCTATCGTCGTATGCGTGACCGAGTTCAAGCCTGTCTTTGACACAGACAGTGACGTAATCGTTATCCGAGCCGCAGGTAAAAAAATCACTTTTCGTATGGAATCCTTGCCTGCTCTAAGAATCCTCCTGTCCGGTCTCCCCGCAGACCTCAACTACGTGTCCTCGACGACAGGAATTGACGCGGCTCGCCTGGCTAACGTTCTGCTTCAGGAGGGGATATGCGCCGAGGTGACACCCGAATTGTCCTCGGGTTATACAGGTCTAGCCATGCACGAGAATTTCTTGAAGCAGCTCTGAATCTTGGGGTTCGATCGCTGGATACAGGTTACAACTATCTGGGATTCACATCCCACCGAACTTTGGCGTGTATAGCGAATGACCTGTTGTCGGAGTTTACAGTATCGACGAAGGTCGGGTTTTTTCCGGGTTTCCGGCGTACCGAACACTCCCTTGACCCCGGTCGGCTCAGTGATGCCATAGAGAAATCGGTTGAGGATCTAGCCGATACGCCCGAGGTCGTGTTCCTGCATAACCCCGAACGATCCCTTATCGGCCTTTCGCCTGACGCAGGACGAGACCGTTTAACGGCAGCCTGCGTTGTCCTGGACGAAGCGGTCACCACGGGGTTGTGTCGCTCGTGGGGCATCGCATCATGGGACACTCGATCCTTGCTCAGGGTCCTTGATCGTTTTTCTACTGACATGATTCCGATCCCGGGTGCCCTGATGATGCGCGTTGGTCTCCTCGCCGAGTCAAACGTTCTGGATGCCAGCGAGCAGATATGCGTACGTTTCGGCCTCGGAGTCGACACGCGATGGGGCATGAACCCATTTGGTGGCAGTACGACGAATCCAATTTGGGATACCGTGAACACACGGATTTTCCTCACCCCAGGGCAGGAGTGCCTCAGAGTCCAGGCCGCATTTCGTGTGGCCTACGACCTACCCCACGTCGGTCGTATTGCTGTAAGCACGAGTAGTGTTGATCACCTACGCGACCTTATCAATGCAACTGCCCTCGATATTGACGAGGCAATAATCACCCGCTACCGGCAGCTTCTACGGACTAAATCTGTTACGAACGGAGATCGTCGATTAGCTTAGCCGCTGCCCGTCTCGCTGGCTCCAGGAGCGGCCCAGAATAGTCGACAGGAGCAGTCATGATCTCGCAGCAGAAAAAGAGTTGGGAAAGTTTACCCGATCTGCTATCCAGGTCGACTTGACGTTCGCTGCGGATTCGATCAGCCAGATCGGCAACCGCGAGAGAATTCATCCACAAGTTAGCTGCATCCAAACCACGCGGTGCCATACCCCAATCTTCCCAATCGAGCAGGTAGCAGTCTGGAGCCGTAATGTTGGCCCAGTTCAGATCCGCATGCGAGGCGGTCCATTCATTGATAGCTGTATCAACTCCTCCAGGGAATACACTGTCGATGATGGACGTAAGGCGATTCTGTGTCATGGGGGCAGTATGGGGTGTTGCAACACGGGTAGTGGTGTGTTCGGCAAGTGCAGTCAGTGAGGCATTGAACGTCGTCCACCATGATTCGGGCAGCTCTGGGTAGACAGCAAGAATGCCCCCCGGCTTAACCGGAGCTGCCCTAACCAGTTCGGTTTCATCGGCTCGCCACATTGCGCCTTGCAGCGTGTCATTCCACGAGACACTTCGGTACCATTCTGGTTTGGCGATTCCGCGTACTATCGACGCGCACTCCACGCCGTTCCACCCTTGTCCAGTAATCTTCGCAAGCGGACGTACCTCGATGCGAATCCATGTGTCACGGTCGGAGCGAAGGCCGATAGACCGTCTTTTCCGTATTGCTGTAGTCCGATCAAGTTGTACATCCAACGATCGCTCGACACAGTCGAGCACATCCTCGTAATTCTCCGATCTAAGATCGATTATGGCTTGTGTACGTACCACCGGAGAATCTACGTTGGCCACGAGTGACGGTCTAGGGATCATTCGTGCGATTTCCTCTGATCACGGTTACGCTCAATATGACTACTCGAAGAGTACCGCTACTAAGTAGCTGGACTCCCGTACCTCCGCTGACCTGCGAGGATGCGTTTTTTCTGGTTCAGTAGCCACATTTCCCATTAGTAGTCCGGACAAAGAAGCAAATTTATGCTATTCGGGTAATTTTATTTGAATGATAGGTGTGTAGCAAGCCTCAATTTCCGCGGCAACGTGCCGAGCGTTTGCCGAACCGAGGTATCCCGGAGCGACAAGAGCGCCGTGAACCCGTTGCAGGAGCGTACGCATGCCGTGGTTTCGTCGTTCGGGAGCGATATCGAATACAGGCTGTAGCGCCTCGCGTGTCCCTTCAATCTCGCCTTGTCGAGCGCGAGCCAGAGCGAGATCGATTCTCGCGCCAGCTTTGCTACCATAACTTGCGCCGCGTGCGTCCGGAGCCTCAAATGCGGATACGGCATCCTGCGCCGCGCGTTCCGCTTCGGAATGGTCGGACAGCAGGGAAAGTGCGTCGGCTCCGACAAACAGCTGAACCGCAACCGGGAACGTGAGTTCGCCACCGATCTCGTCTAGATCGTCACTGCGTGCGTTGTCGCGCGCATCGGAAGCACGGACAAGAGCGCTCCGCGCTGAATCCGCGTCACCGATTGCCGCATAGGCACGCGCCTCTTGAACGGCAAGGTGCGCTGGCATGCTGCCTCTCACGCTTGCCGCATCACCGGCAGCCGCCGAAAGATAGTGAAGTGCTTCGTGCGGCGAGCCTGACCAGTAGGCGACACGCGCCTGTTCAATCCTGATCCAGGTACGCAGGCCGGGATGCGCGGCGCGATCTGCACACAGAAAAGCGGCACGCGCGTAGATCTGCGCGGTCTGCGGCTGCGAGAGATCGACTCCGGCTCGGGCAAGAAGGCCGCACGTGACAGCAGCAAGAAAGTAGAGATCACGGACTTGGTCGGGCGCGCCTGGACCGTCGAGCAGTCGGAACGCGGCCCGCTGCGCGCTCAGGAGTTGACCCACTAGGGCTGTCGCCTCGGTGGGGTACGCGGCAGCGAGCCGTCTTACGTCGCTGTGAAGCAGGTCCACGATCTCGAGGTCTGCCGTGGCACGCTCAGCCGCGATGATGAACCGGAACGTCTCATCCGCAGCCATAATGATCTGCCCTTCTGACCGGTGGTCCACGCGGGATGCTCCGGGTGGGGGGACCCGGTAACCAGGGTAAGCCGGTGTGACGTCCCTCCGTGGGGGAAGATGTGCGGTTCGCGAGTGTACGGACAGGGGTAACGCACGGCTACCCGATGAGACTGACTGCTGTTCCGGGACGGCAGCGGCGAGCCCAAGCCGTCGGCGTGCCCGATCGGGCATCGCAAGGCCGTCCGCGATGCGCCTGACCAGGCGGTAGTCAGTGACTCGGCGTCGCCCATGGATGATCTCGTTTACCTCGGACTGTCCCATCCGGCATCGTGTGCCGATCGCAGTCTGTGTCCAGCCATAACGTTTCGCCACGGTGAACAGCATCTTGAAGTCCACGGCTTCCAGGGCAGTTTGGATCTCGGGCCTGTCCCAGAGGTGATCCGGTAGGGCCAACAACATGGGGTCGGGTCGGTCGCTGGACATGGCTTCGATACCCCCGGGGCAGAGCGGGAAGAGAGTGGACATGGAAAACCGTGTGACGGACCGAAGTGTAGATGGCACGACGGGCGATATCGAGGAGCAACACCACACGGGCGTTCGTCGGGTCACTGCCGCAACGCTCTATCAGCCCGACCCATAGTGCTATCGGTTGGGCTCATACGCCGCTAACGGGTCGGCCAAAAAGATACATCTCGAGACGCCACGGTACTGGATGATCAGTCGGTCGGCTTGTTCGGTGACCTGCCTTCCTGATGTTATCTGCCCATGGATCCGGAGCAGCACGAGCAGGACTGAGGAGCTGACCTTGAATTTGCCATGACCCTTCGACGGTCTCGTTTCCCCTGAACATTCCGTCGGGGCACGGGACCTGCCCATCCCTGACGATCCCCGTTTCCAGGGCCACGCTGCCGGGGGTGGGATGCACAGGTTCGGGCAAAACGACCGCTGTCGACAGCACGGCGAACCGTTGCCGGCATACCTACTACCCACTGACAAGGGCCGCACCATGACTATCGTGACCGCGCCGCAGAGTCCTCCGGGCAATGTCGAGGTTCCCCGATTCCAAGTCGACGTCCATGTGATGGCCCGCTGGGACCGGCAGATTCTGTTCACACGACAGACTGCTCACGGATGTTGGGTGCTCCCGACGTCCCCGCTCCAGGCGTCTGAATCAGCGACCGCAGCCGTCTACCGGATCGCGAGCGAACAGGTTGTCGTTGTTGCGGACCCGGCGTTCACCTGGCTGGCCGGTGTCCAGCACGATCACGATCCGGCCGGCAACCGTGTTGGCCTGTACTTCGAGGTCCGCCGTTTCCGGGGCTTACCCGTGATCGCAGACCGCCGGCTGTATGATCACCTGGGCTGGTTCAGCCTCGATCACCTGCCCGAACCCATGCCCGCATCGCTGGGTACGGCGTTGGCCGCCTACCAGACGCCCGAGTACTACACGGAATCCGGCTGGTCACGCTGATGCACCCACGCATCCCGCCGCAACGAGAAGGCTTGCGTCTCGCGATCTGCGCCCCGCTCATGTCCCTGCTGGACACGAAGTGGGGCGATATGGCACCTGTTACTTCTGGCCCTGTTCGGCTGTGATGACCCGGTCATCGGATCCGATGCTTCCGAAGCGGATCAACGGGCTGTGAGTTGTCGGGCGCTTGCCGGACGGACACGGCAGGCCACCGGCTTGCGTCCTGCGGATGCTTGCCGGGCTACCGTTCGCCGCCCGGATTCCCGCCGCCGCCGGTGTCGTCACCCGGCACGGATCGGGCGCCGGGATGTCGTTGCCCGGCCGGGCCCTGCGCGAATGTGGTCAGCATCGTGGTGGTGACGGTGGTGACGAAGTTCTGTACTACGGGTCCGGCCGCGCCGGACCCGCACACATCGGTTACGCCGCATACCCACGCGCTGGTACCGGCGTCGAACACTCCCGCGCCCGAGTCGGCGGTGTAGTAACTGACGTCGGAATGGTCGGGCCGGCCATGACAGAGCACCGGTGAATGTGCGAGGACCTCGATCCGCGACGGTGTCGGATAGGTGAGGTCGACCCGGTCGTACTCGGATCCGATCATTCCCGGAATACGGCTGCCCGCGCTCAACCCGGTTCCGGCGAACAGCCAGTGTCCGGGGTCGCGGACCACGAGGTCGGCATGTACCGGATTGCACTGGTACATGCCACCGGTGAGCGAGCTCTCCGGTCTCGCATTCGGCGGAGACGGCCAGTTCGCGGTCACGGCGGCGTCGTCGACGCCGTTCAACGGGTCCTCGGCCGCGACCTTGTAACCGGTTTCCAGCCGGTCCGGCCCGAACGCGGTCGGTCCCAGCCGAATTCGTCGGAACACCGCGTTCGCGCCCAGGAAAGCCAGATTCACCCCGCGCTCACGGGCCCGCGTCAACGCGTCCCGCATCGCGGGCGAATAGTACTCGTCATGCCCCATGGAAACGACCGCGCGGGCGCCGTCCAACAACGCTGGATCGCCGTGGAGGTCGATATCCGTTGCATAGGCGACGGGCAGCCCGAGTTTCTCGGCGAGGATGATGACCGGGGCTTCGTTGCCGGTGAAGTCCGCGGCGCCGTCGCCATAGTCGTACGGTCGGTCGAACGAGACGACCCGGGCCCGGTCGGCGAATCCCTTCGGGCCGTGGTAAAGGCTGTAGCCACCCCACGCGTTGTATGCCTGCCAGGTTGTCACCGCCGCGAGCATCACCACCCGTCCTGCTGTCGTCGGGTTGCGGACGGTCAACGGAACGTAGGTCTGGAAACCGTCGGAGTCGTCCAGGCGCATCAGATACGCGCCAGGCGGCCAGCTGCTCGTGTCGAATGCCGTGGTCGGCATCCAGGACGTGCTCACGGTGCTGGTTTTCGGGTCGCGAGCGGCGGGGGCCTGCACCCGGCCGGGTAGTGGGCCGACCTCGGTGACCAGGCGGCAGGTTCGTCCGCCGTACCAGCCGATCCGGAAGACGGAGGCCTTGAGCGTGGCCGCGGTCGTGGACGCGAACAGGTGCAGTTCGTCCCCGGTCCGGATGCTGGCATGGTCGAGCCAGCCCTCCACCGCGTGGTTGTAGCCGAGACGGGCCAGGCCGCAGTCGGCACCGGGCTTCGCGTTCTCGGCCCGGACGTCAAACCCGGCGCTCGCCCCGGCGCTCGTCCCGGCGCTGGCCCCGCCAGGCACGCCCCCCGTGGCCCGGCGGCCCCGGTCGGCACCGCCGCTGCACCCGCCGAGGACGACCGCGATCACCACCGCAACCGCGATCGCGACGGCGACGGACGTGGGCCATCCGGCCGACTCAGGCCGACTGTGGCGTCGGCTTCCATGCGCTGGCATCCAGACCATCCTCGTCAGTGTTGTTCAGGCGGCGGCGCCTTATGCTCGGGTATGGGTCCAGGTACGGGTACGGCCATGCAGCCTGAAGCAGTGGGGCGAACACGTTCCGTCATTCCGGATATTCCCTTCATCCGCGGCCGGGGTGGCGGGGAACAGCGCGCGACCTTCTTTGAGTTGTACTTCGACCTCGTCTACGTCTTCGCCGTCACCCAGATATCCCACCACCTGCTGGCGGATCTGAGCTGGATCGGCGCGGTGCAGGCGGCCTTCTTCCTCGTCGCCGTCTACTGGGCCTGGAACTACACGACCTGGATGGCCAACTGGTTCGACCCGGAGACGGTGCCGGTTCGACTCGTCCTGATCTACGTGATGCTGGCCAGCTTCCTGATGGCCGTGGCGATCCCCGAAGGCGCCGTCGACCTCGCGCTGCTCTTCGCGGCCAGTTACGTGGCGTTGCAGATCGGTCGGAACGCATTCGTCGTGTGGGTGACCCCGCCGGGGGCGTTCAACGAGAACTTCCGGCAGATTCTTGCCTGGAGTGTCCTTTCGGCCCCGCTGTGGGTGGTCGGCGGGATACTGTCCGGTGAGCCGCGTTGGCTGCTCTGGGTCGCCGCGCTGGGGCTCGATCTGGCGGCGCCGCTGGCCCAGTACTGGGTGCCCCGCGCCGGTGCCACCCCGATGAGCCAGTGGGAGGTCGAGGGCAGCCACTTCGCCGAGCGCTTCCAGCTTTTCGTGATCATCGCGCTCGGCGAGAGCATCGTGCTGGCCGGGGTTACCGCCTCCGGTGCGGGGCTGCGCGGCCCGGTCGTCGTCACGCTCGGGGTCGCCTTTCTGACGTCGACCGCCCTGTGGTGGCTGTACTTCGGCCAGATCGCCGCATCGGTCGCCCGGCGGATCAGCCGGAGTGCGGCGGACGAGTCGGGCCAGATCGGCCGAGACGTCTACACCTACCTGCATCTCCCCATCATCGCCGGGATCGTGTTGACGGCGGTCGGCGTCGAGCTGGTGATCGTGCATCCCGGCGGCGAACTGCACACGGCCGGTGCTCTGGTGACGCTCGGCGGTCCGGCACTCTATCTCCTCGGCCTGATGGCGTGCGCGGCCCGTATCGGCCGCCGACCGAGCTGGCCGCAGGTGGCCGCGGTGGTGGTGTTGCTCGCGGCTGTGCCGCTCGCCGCCCACCTCTCCGGCCTGCTCGTGCTGATTGTGCTCACCGTCGGGCTCATCGCCCTGGTCGTGGTCGACCAGATCCGGCCGCAGCTGGCGGATTCCACGCCGCATCCGTGAGGGCGCACCGGGTGAGGGGCGAACCAGGCCGTTGCGGCACACCGGAGGGCGCGGGCTGGCGCCGTCCTCGTCCTGTAATCCGTTGCGGGTGTCTGGTGGCGGCCGGCGGTCCTACGTTGGAGATATGAACCCCCTCACCCGCCCGCTGCCATCGCCGCCGGAGACCCTGCGGCGTGGACCGCTGCGCGAGGGCCGGTTCACCAGCCGGTTGCATGACCCGCGGGTGGCCGCGCTGCTCGGGATCTGGCTCGGTATCGCCTTCGGGACGTGCTTTGCCACCGGTCTGGTCTCCCATTTCATGCAACATCCGACGTCGTGGTTCTCGTGGCCGTCCCGGCCGGTGTGGTTCTACCGGTTCACCCAGGGCCTGCACGTGGCGACCGGGTTGGCGAGCGTACCGCTGCTGCTGGCGAAACTGTGGACGGTCTACCCGCGGCTGTGGGAGTGGCCGCCGGTCCGCACGGTCGCACACGCGTTGGAGCGGATTTCGATCATCGTGCTCATCGGCGGTGCGCTGTTCCAGCTCTCCACCGGGATCGCGAACATCGCCCAGTGGTACCCGTTCCATTTCTTCTTCACGGTCGCCCACTACTGGGCCGCGTGGGTGACGATCGGCGCGCTGCTCGTGCACGTGGCGGCGAAGCTGACGGTGGTGCGCGTCAACGTCGGACGCGGCAGGGTCCACGGCGTCGCCGTCGAAGGTGTTGCCCTCGAAGACATTGCCCTCGAAGACGTCGACCTCGCAGGTGTCAATCGTGACGGCGGCGATCTCGAACCGGGCGGCGCACCGGTGCGGACCAGCTCGCCGGAACCCGACGGTGACGGGTTGTCCCGACGCGGCTTCGTCGGAGCGGTCGGTGCGGCCGCTGGAGTGATCACGGTGGTCACCGTCGGTCAGGCGGTGCCCGGTCTGTCAGAGCTGGATCTGCTGGCCCCACGCAAGCCGACGGTCGGACCACAGAACCTGCCGGTCAACCGCACCGCAGCCGCGGCCGGGGTCGCCACCGTGGCGCGCGACCCCGGATACCGCCTGGAGGTCGTCGGCCCCCGGCCGCTGCGGTTGAGCCTGGCCGACCTGGCCGCGTTTCCCCAGGCCACGTCCCATCTGCCGATCACCTGCGTCGAGGGGTGGAGCGCGGATGCCACCTGGTCGGGGGTTGCGCTGCCGCAGCTACTGGATCGGGCCGGCATTCCGCACGACGCCACGGTGCGGGTCGAGTCGCTGGAGAGCGGCAGCCTCTACAGCACGAGCGAGGTGCGTCCACCGCACGCCCGGGACTCGCTCACCCTGCTGGCCACCGGGCTCCGAGGCGAGCCGCTGGCGCTTGACCACGGCTATCCGGTCCGCTTGATCGCCCCGAACCGACCGGGTGTCCTGCAGACCAAATGGGTGCACCGGGTGGTGATGGTATGAGTGAGTCCGCCGGGCGCCGGGCACCGGCATGGCGTGCGGCGGTGCTGGGGCTCCGTGTCCTGCTGGTCGGCGGTGGCATTGCCATGGTTGGCGTCGGGGTGTTCGGGGCGTTGGACGCGCACCTTGCGGCCAATCCGCCGTACGCGCTCGGTTGGGGGCTGGTGGCCATCGCCGTCCACGACGCCCTGCTGGTCCCGGCGCTGGCCGTGATCGGTCTCGTGCTGACGAAGCTGGTCCCGGCACCGTACCGGGCCGTGATACAGGCAGCGTTGATCGTCAGTGGCTCGGTCGCGTTGGTGTCGTTGCCCCTGTGGCGGGGGTATGGCCGCAAACCCGACAACCCCTCGGTCGACCCGCTGGCCTACGAGCGCAACCTCATGATCGTGTTGGGCGTGGTCTGGGTGATTGCCGCGGTCGTCATGTTCCGCCGCCGGCTACTGGTCCGCCGTCGGGCGGGAGCGACGGCGGTGCCGCGGTCAGAATCCCAGCGTGATTGACGAGCCTGATCGTGTGATCGGGTCGGGTGATTATCGATGCCCCGCGCCGCGGATTCGTCTAGAAAAAGGGAGTCCAGGTCGACGAGACCAGGCCGGGCGAGGGAGATCTCAGGATGCCGACCGCCGATACCACTGTGCACGCCGTCGACGCGACGCCCGGTGGGGAGCGTCCGGGCGGCCCGGTCGAGGTTCCCTGGTCGGTGCTGTCGGACTACCGGTGTTTCGGGTGTTCGCCGCACAATGATCAGGGCCTTCAGCTGCAGTTCCGGACCCATCCCGAGGGCTTGCAGGCCCGCTTCACCTTCGGGCGGGCACATGAGTCGTACCCCGGGGTCGTGCACGGTGGCCTGGTCGGAGTGGTCTGTGATGAGATCATGGGCAACCTGATCGTGCTCCAGGCGGGTCTCACCGCGTTCACCACGGCGATGAAGGTGCGTTACGTCTCACCTTTGTTCGTCGGGAGGACGTATGACTGCGTAGCCCGGATGCGACCGTCGCGGGTGGAGCAGACCGGAGTCGGCCTCACCCATGCTGCGGCCGAGATCCTCGACCTTGATGGTGCGACGATGGCCACTGCGACGGCCAGTTACCGGCTTGTCAGTCTGGAAGAGGCGCGCCGGCACCTGACCCTGGCCGACACCGACGCTGACCGTCTGCGCGATGCCATGTCTGTTGATGTTGCTCCTGAGAATACGGAGTGATGGCATGGTGACGGTGTGCATCGGATCCCGTCCATGTCCATCGTCGCCAAGTTTTTCATAAGTTTTTCATTGGTTTTCTTATTGTAGATAGAGTGCGAGTCATATAAAGTGCGGTGCCTCTTCAGGGTTTTTCAGCGGATGCCGGCCGCCGACGGCGGGAGTATTCCTCAAATATTACTTTGCGTCATCGATTTTTGTCGCAGCGCC
>NZ_CAUVXO010000052.1:11529-20011 GCF_963555865.1 Protofrankia sp. Cr1 | reverse complement strand
AGCGCCCTGGTCTGGGGTGACGGACCCGCCGAGCTGGTGTTCCTCCACGGTGGGGCGCAGAACGCCCACACCTGGGACACCGTCGCCCTCGCGCTGGGCGACCGCCCGCTGGTGGCGTTCGACCTGCCCGGTCACGGTCACTCCGGCAAGCGGTCGGACGGTGACTACTGGCCGGTCCGCAATGCCGAGATCCTCGCCGGCGCCATCAGCGAGCTCGCGCCGCAGGCCGCGGGTGTGATCGGCATGTCCCTCGGCGGGCTCACCGGCATCCGCCTCGCCTCCGTCCACCCACGTCTCGTCCGACGGCTCGTGGTCGTCGACGTGACGCCTAGCGTGACGCTGGCGAAGAGCGCCCCGATCGCGGCGTTCGTCAACGGCCCGGAGTCCTTCCCCTCCTTCGAGGAGATCCTGGAACGGACGGTCCGCCACAATCCGACCCGGTCGGTCAGCTCCCTGCGCCGCGGCATCCTGCACAACGCCCACCCGCTCCCGGACGGCCGCTGGGCCTGGCGGTACGACCGGCTGGCCCCCCCTGGCCCTGGCGGCATGTTGGACTTCGAGCCACTGTGGGATGACGTCAGCGCGCTGCCGGCACCGGCGATGCTCGTGCTGGGGTCGACCTCCGGCGTCGTCACCGAGGACGACGTGGCCGAGTTCCGTCGCCGCCAGCCCACGACCCGCGTCGAGACCGTGGCGGGCGCCGGGCACTCCGTCCAGGGCGACCGGCCGGTCGAGCTTGCCCATCTCATCAGCGACTTCGTCTTCGGTACCGCGGACGACGACCGGTAACCGACGGATGCGCGGTCTGTCCCCGACCTGCACAAGCTGTTAGATTCGTTACCTATTAGGAGCGCCCGCACCTGAGCGCCCGGCTTCCTCCCCCACGGCGGGAATCAGGACGGCTCACAGGGCCCTCGTGCCGGTGTGACCCGCGGCCCTGGAAAGCGGTATCGATGATTCTCGATGGTCTGACAGTGCTCGAGCTGGGCGCCGGCAGTGTTGCCGGGTCCCTGGCGGGGATGATCCTCGCCGATAACGGAGCCCGGGTGCTCAAGATCGAGCCACCGCAGGGCGACCGTCTGCGCACACAGTCACCGTCCGGTTTCCTGGTCTGGAACCGGGGCAAGGAAAGCCTCGTCGCCGACCTGCGCACCCCCGCGGGCCGGGCCGAGGCGGCCGAGCTCGCCAGCCATGCCGACGTGCTGATCGAGAGCTTCGAGCCGGGCGTCGCGCAGGGTTGGGATCTCGGCTACGAGACCCTGCACGCGGCCAACCCGGCGCTGGTCTACTGCTCGGTCAACGGCTTCGGGTCCACCGGGAAGTACGCGCGTCTAAAAGGTTACGAGGGCGTGGTCGCGGCGAAGGCCGGGGCGTTCGCCCGGGGACAGTTCGGGTTCCGGCCCGGCCCGATCTTCGTCGCCGCCCCCCTGGCCAACACAGGCGCTGCGCACATGGCACTGGGCGGCATCATGGCCGCGCTTATCGTCCGCGAGCGGACCGGACGCGGACAGCGCGTCGAGGCCACCCTCGTACAGGGTTACAACCCGGTCGACTACTTCGGGACGATGCACTGGCAGTACGCGAAGAACACCGGCGGTGAACCCCACGTCATCATCAGTGCCCGCGGCGGTGCACTGGCTGCCAGCCGGTTCAGCCTCACGATGGCAACCAGGGACGGCCGTTTCATCATCGCCAATCCGCAGCTCCCCCACCAGGCGCAGGCGCTCACCCGCGTGCTGGGCCATGAGCAGCTCATCACCGACCCGCTCTTCGCGGACATGCCGCGGTTCAAGACGCCGGCGGACGCGCAGCGCTGGGAGGACCTGCTGAGCAATACCGTCCGGAGCAGGACGCTCGCCGAGTGGGTACCGCTGCTGGAGGCCGACGTGGACGTCGCCTTCGAGGTCGGCGCGACCTGCGAGGAGGCACTCGACCATCCGCAGATGATCTACAACGGGCACTCGATCACGATCGACGATCCGGAGCGCGGCCCGATCCGTCAGGTGGGTCCGGTCGCGGCCTTCGAGGCGACGCCGTGCCGGATCGAGCGGTCCGCACCCGCGCTCGGCGCCAACAACGGTCCGCTGATCGGCCAAAGGGCGCGCGACGATCGTCAGATCGCGCGCCCGGAGGCCGTACTTTCCGGCGGGCTGGCGGGGCCGTCAGCTCCGCCGACCCCGACCGGCGCCGCCCCGGTCCATCCCCTCGCAGGGGTGACCATTGTCGAGTTCGGCTACTTCTACGCGATGCCGTTCGGCGTCACCATGGCCGCGGCCATGGGCGCGCGGGTGATCAAGATCGAGGGTCTCGCCGGCGACCCGATGCGCAGCTCCTTCGGGGTCAGCGAGACCGGTGGCGTGAAAACGATGGCGGGCAAGGAGAGCATCGCCGTCGACGTAGCCACCGACGAGGGAAAATCGATCCTCAAGGCTCTGCTCGCAAAGGCGGACGTCTTCGTCCTCGGGTTCCGGCCCGGGGTGGCCGAACGTCTCGGCATCGACTACCCGACCCTGCGCGAGACCAACCCCAAGCTCATCTACGTGCACGCCACCGGGTACGGCAGCAGCGGACCGTACAGCACCCGCCCGCTCTATGCCGACGCCGCGAGCGCCGTGGCCGGGAGCCTGTTCAAGCAGGCCGCTTACTGGATGGACCCCGATCTCGTCAGCAGCTTCGACCTGACCGAAATACAGGCCATCGTCCAGCCGAGGCTGCGTGGTCTCACCGACGGTGACTCCAACGCCGCGGCCGCGGTCTTCTCCAGCATCATGCTGGCGCTGGCCCACCAGCAGCGGACCGGGCAGGGACAGCTCGTCTCCACCACCATGATCAACGGAAATGCCTACACCTACTCCGATGACGTCAACGCCTACGCGGGCAAGCCGCCCGCGCCCACCCTGGATTCCGAACAACACGGGTACAACGCCCTATACCGCCTTTACCGGACGTCGCCGGGTTGGGTCTTCCTCGCCGCCCCGACGCAGCAGGAGTGGGAGATCCTCGTCGGTGGGATCAAGCGTCCGGAGCTGCTGGAGGACCCCCGCTTCGCCACGGTGGAAAGTCGGGTGTCCAACGACGACGACCTGACCTCGATCCTGGAAGACGTCCTCCTCACCGACACCGCCCAGGCATGGGAGGACCTGTTCGTTCCCGAGGGGCTCGCCTGCGTGACCGTCTTCGAGGGTGGCCTTTCCGGGTTCACCTGCACGGACGAGACCATGCTGGCCACCGGCCTAGTCGCCGAGGTGGACCACCCGCTGTTCGGCCGGATCCGGGTGCACGGCCTGCCGGCGGCGCTGTCGGAAACGCCCGGGCGGATCGGCCGTAGCTGCGTGCTCGGCGAGCAGACCGAAGCGCTGCTGACCGAACTCGGTTATGACGCTGACGCCATCGCGGCACTCAAAGACGCCACGATCGTCGCAGGCGCCGACCTCCCCGCGTAGCGCACGCGAGCCACTTCCGGCGGGGCGACGGCTGAACCGTCGCCCCGCCGGTGTCCGGGAAATCGGCGCAGATTTCACGGAAACGGCTCAAGCGGCTGCCGAGCGGCTGCAGCTACTTGTGCGAGTGCGCGGGCGGGCCGGCGTCGGTATAGCGGGTGCCAGGCGGGTCGACCGCCCAGGTCGTCGTCTCCCCCCAACCGTCCTCAAAGACCATGTCCCGCAGTGGCTGACGGCGAACCGGCCCATGCCGGCCGGCCGGCCGGCCGAGCGCGATCGTCGCGGCGATGAAAACCTTGTCGGGGATGTCCAGCAGCCGGCGGAGATCGAGTTCCACGATCCGGTGCCAGCCGGTGAACACGCCGCCGTAGCCCAGCGCCCGAGCGGCCAGCAGCAGGTTCTGGCAGGCCGGGTAGATCGACCCGCCTTCCGCCGGATTCGGTTCGCTGTAACGGACCAGGCAGGGAAGGACGATGACCGGCACGCTTTCGAAGGTCTCCACGAAATGCGCCATGGTCGCGGCTATCCGGGCCTTGGGCGTATCGGAACTCGCCCCGCTGCCACGTTCGTAGCCGTCCGAGACAACCTTCCTGGTCCATTGTTCCCGGGCCGCCCGGCCGATCAGGGACCGGGCCGCCATGGCTCGCGGGCCGTCGCGCAGGACGAGAAAACGGAACGGCTGGCGGTTCGAGCCGCTGGGTGCGCGCGATGCCGCGAACAGCATTGTGGCGAGCGCGTCCTCGCTGACCGGCTCCGGGCGAAACCGGCGGATGGCCCTGGTGGTGGCGATCCCCTCGAGCAGGCCGACGACCTCGTTCGGACCGAGATTCTCCTCGGCATTCTCCTCGGTATTCTCCGCGGTAGGCGTCACTGTGCGTTCCGAACAGAAGCACCCATGGCAGGAGACTGCGGACGGTCGTCGTGGCCGCCTCCGGTCACGACCTTGAGGAGCTCATGGAGCATGGCGGCCGTCACACCCCAGGCGCTTCGCCCGGAAAGATCGAAGAACGGGACCATATACCTGCCATCCGGAGCGACCCACAGCTCCTCCCGGTACACGCCGTCGGCCATCAGCTCGGCGAGCGCGACGTCGAAGACATCCTGAACCTCGCTGTGGTTGACAACCAGGACCGGTCGGGCGGCGACCAGACCCACCACCGGGGTGATCTGGAACTTCGTCAGCTCGGCGGCCTGCGAATCCAGTTCACCGAGCAGTTCGACGCTGCCGGGCACAAGCCCGATCTCCTCCCAGGCCTCCCGCAGCGCGGCCTGGACGGATGTCTCGCCCGCGTCGCAGACACCCCCGGGGAAGGCGATCTCCCCCCGGTGCGTGCTGACCGTGCCGGAGCGTTCGGTCAGGACGACCCGGGCTTCGTCCGCCTCCTCGAACAGGACAAGCAGGACCGCCGCGTCTCGGATACCCGGCCGGTGCGGGGCGGGCAGCGGAGTTTCCCGGTGCCTGAAGGCACGCCGGACCGCGTCGATCCCGATCCCCTGACGCGTCTCCGCGGGCAGCTCGGCCCACGGCGACGGCGTGTCCAGCCGGGTACGGGAACCCGAGAAGGTGTCCCCGTACGGCTGCGGCGGAGCGGCCGGCCCGCTGGAAACCGGGCCGGCATGAGTCGCACCCGCGGCATCCGGGTCGTCGGGCCGGCGAGCATCCGCCGGCTTGATCACGCGTTCTCGAAGAGCTTTTCGGCGTTGCCGCGAAGAATCTTCCGCTGCTGCTCCGGCGTCAGCGATGTGAGCAGCCCGGTGAAGTCCGCCGGTACCGCCAGCCCCTCCGCGTGCGGGAAGTCCGAGCCCATGACCAGGCAGTCGACCTCAGGCAGATCACGAACGATCTTGGCAACGTTGTCCTCCGGGTAGGGCGCGACCCGGATGTGACGCTGGAAGATCGCGCTGGGACGCTCGGTGAGACGACCGCCGATCCACGGGCCGTTGCGGCCCATCCCCCGGCTCTTGTCCATGTGCTCGATGAAATGCGGCACCCAGGAGGCGCCGAACTCGGCGACGAGCACCATCAGGTTGGGGAACCGCCCGAAGACGTTGTCGTAGATGAGCGCCGACAGGGTGTCCTCGATGGGCCGCTCGCCGTAGAGGTTGTTCCACTGCCACGCCGACATGTGCCAGGCCGCGGGGAAGGCCTCGTGACCCCAGGCGGGCGCGATGTGCTCGTTGTACCAGTTCTCCATGATGTGGAAGGCGACGGTCACGCCGGCCTCGTTGAGCCGGGCCCAGATCGGGTCGAAGTAGGGGTCGCCGGGCGAACGGCCGTTGACGGGACCGGTCGGCAGCAGCACAACCCGGACCCCGCGCGCGAGGAGGTCGTCCAGCTCGGTTACAGCGAGGTCGAGGTCGCGCAGGGACAGCAGAGCCGGGCCGTAGATGCGGTCCTTGTACGCGAAGCCCCACGTCTCCTCGAACCACCGGTTGAAGGCGTGCACGTTGGCATAAGCGGCGGGCACGTTCTTCACGTAGTTCTCGACCGACAGGGCCATCGCGGACGGGAAGACGACAGCCCTGTCCACCCCCTGGGTGTCCATCAACTGCAGGCGCACGTCACGGTCGTGGTACTCCGGGCGCATCGGCTCCGGCTCATAGGTCTCGTCCGGGTTGCCGGACGCCATCTGGCGCAACATCTCCTTGAGGGATCCCGGCCGGTAGGCCAGGTCGAAGCCGAGCCCCTGTTCCGAGTTGAAGGTCGCGACCCGGTCCGCAGCCATGATCTTCTCAAGGCCGCCCTCGAATTTGATCGGCCGAACCGCGTACTCGGACCACTGCGCCGGCAGATACTTCGTGAAGGCGTCCCTGGTCTCGTAGCAGTGCGTGTCGCAGTCGAACAGGCCGAAGTCGAGCACTGTCATCGGAGTCTCCCCGCATCCATCTTCGCGACCCTACGAGCCTCGCGACTCTACGAGCCATTTCGTCTAATTAGCATACTAGTATTCCTGATCATACGCTAGAGTTCGTCCAGCGGATACCCGTCGATGCGATCGAGGATCTGCCGGACAGGCCCTACCGCCCGCCTCGCCGATCGACCCGGCCGGGCGAGCGGACCGGCCGGACGAGGCGCCAGCCGGAGGACGACGGGGAACGCCGGGGCTCAACCAGGGAACTACGAAGATCGCGAAAGAGATCGCCTGATGATCGTTCGACAACCAATGCATGTGGATTGATCCCCAAATTACAATGCGAGAGCTTATTTGAAGCGATGATTTAGGGCGGGGTCTATGAGTATCGGGATGTTGCTCGACATGGCCGCGATGGCCTTCGGCGACCGGGTGGCGCTGGGGCGGCGTGGCGACGGCATCACCTTCGAGCACCTGGTCCGGGTGTCAGCCGGCGGAGCCACGCTGCTGCGCTCCTCCGGGGCCGAGCGGGTCGCGTACCTCGGTGGCAACAGCGCCGCCTTCCCCGCCGTCCTTTTCGCCGCGGCTGCGGCCGGGATGCCGTTCGTTCCGCTGAACTACCGTCTCAGCGAAGATCAACTGGACGGGCTGCTGGGCGAGTTACACGGGCCGGTCGTCGTCTGCGACGAGGCATTTCAGGGCGTTGTGGCCAGAACCGGCCTGAAGATCCACCACAGCGAGGACTGGCTGGCTGACGCCGCACTTGCGGAACCGGCCGAGCCGGTCGAGGTCGACGACGACGCACCGGCGGTCCTGCTCTTCACCAGCGGGACGACGTCCAAGCCGAAAGCGGTCGTGCTCCGGCACTCCAACCTCGTCTCCTACGTCCTACAGACGGTCGAGTTCGGTTCCGCCGAACCGGACGAGGCCTCCCTGACCAGTGTCCCGCCGTACCACATCGCCGGTGTCGGAACCGTACTGACGAACCTCTATGCCGGCCGCCGCTTCGTCTACCTGCCGAACTTCTCCGCGGCCGCATGGCTGAGCCTGGTGGCCGAGGAGGAGGTGACCAGCGCCATGGTCGTACCGACGATGCTGGCCCGCATCGTCGATGAGCTTGCTGGCGCCCAGGCACCGACGCCGACGCTGCGGGCGATCGCCTACGGCGGCGCCCGGATGCCTCGTCCGGTCCTGGAGAAGGCGCTCCTCGCATTTCCGGGTACCGGCTTCGTCAACGCCTACGGACTCACCGAGACGAGCTCGACGATCGCGATCCTCGGTCCGGAGGACCACCGCGAGGCGCTCGCGTCGGCCGACCCGGCGGTACAGGCCCGGTTGGCCTCCGCGGGCCGTTTCGTTCCCGGGGTGGAAGGCGAGATCCGCGACTCCGCCGGAGCGGTCGCCGGCCCCGGCGAGATCGGCGAGCTGTGGGTGCGAGGCAGTCAGATCTCCGGGGAGTACCTGGGGCTGGGCTCCGTCCTCGACGCCGACGGCTGGTTCCCCACCAGGGATCGGGCCTGGCTCGACGCCGACAGTTACCTGTTCGTCGAAGGCAGGTCGGACGACACGATCATCCGCGGGGGTGAGAACATCGCGCCGGCCGAGATCGAGGACGTGCTGATCCACCACCCCGCGGTCAAGGAGGTGGCCGTCATCGGCCTGCCCGATATCGAGTGGGGCGAGCGCCTGACCGCGGTCGTCGTGCCGGAGGCGCACGCGGCACCGGAACCGGATGACCTGCGCGCCTGGGTCCGGGCCAGGCTTCGCAGCTCCCGTACTCCCGACGAGGTCATCTTTCGCGACGACCTTCCCTACACGCCCACCGGCAAGCTTCTACGCCGTCAGCTGGTCGCCGAGATCGGCGCTTCCACGACATACGAAAGGACGTGAGCACACCATGCGGCTCAAGACAGGTTTGCGGCTGCGGAGCCAGGTCTGCTCCACAGAGGTGATCGTGGTCCGGCCCGGGTCCAGCGAGATCGACCTGACCTGCGGTGGTCATCCGATGATCGCATCCAAGGAGACGCCGGCCGAAGGGCTGGACCTCAAGCCGGAACTTTCCGGTGGGGCGCTGCTGGGCAAGCGGTACACCGACGAGGCCAGTGAGATCGAGCTCCTCGTCACCAAGGCCGGAGCGGGTACCGTCGCCGATGGGCTGACCCCCCTGCTGCTCAAGGAGGCCAAGCCGCT
>NZ_CAUVXO010000052.1:1981-11017 GCF_963555865.1 Protofrankia sp. Cr1 | reverse complement strand
CCTCGGTCAGGGGCTGTCCAGCGTGATCGATCACCGGCTGGACGGCCCCTGACCGTCGGGGTCTATCTCCCCGGCGGAGCTGATCGCGCGCGGTCGAGCGTGGCGCGGAGCGCGTCCATCAGAATCCGCCCGGCGCCGGCCGGACCCTGCGCGAGGATCTCGGCACTGAGGACCTCGACTCCGATCGGTGCCCGCGCCCCGGCGTCGTCGAGAATGCCGACGAGCCCGGTCAGGTCCAGACTGCCCTCGCCGGGCAGCAGCCGGTGCCGGACGTCCTCAAGGGGCGGGCCCACCGGCGTTGCCGCGGCGTCACTGAGCTGCACGGCGAACACCCGGTCGCCGGGGACACGGCGCAGCAACTCGGCGTCACCGGCGCCGGGGCCGCGGTTGTGGTGCCAAGCGTCCACGAGCACGCCGGCGTTGGGCCGGTCGGCACGGCGCGCGATCTCCCATGCCGTCCCGATGTCGCCGATCGTCGCCCAGGCCACCGCTTCCAGCGCGACGTTGAGCCCGTGGTCGGCGGCGCGGTCGCACAGGCCCGCGAACTTCTCGGCGGCCTGGTCCAGCTCGACCGGATCGCCGAAATGCGTCGCCACCAGCGTCCTGGCCCCCAGCGAACGTCCCGCCTGGAGATATTCGGCCTCGGTGAGAACCTGGTTCATGAACGCCGGCTGATCGACCGGGGGTGGCGTGAGCCAGTCACCGACCGCCTCTATCTCGGTGAGGGCAAGGCCGTTGTCATCCAACATGGCTCTGATGTCGGAGTCGGACAGCCCCTCCCGGGTGCGGGCCCGGTGCAGCGAACGGCCCAGGATCGAGATGGCGTCGAAGCCCGCTGCCGAGGCGGCGGTGAGGACATCGCGAAAGCTCAGCGACGCCACCGAGACGTTGCAGAGCACGAGCCCACCGCCGCTCGTGGCGGCCGGTGCAGTAGCGGCCGGTGCAGTGGCGGGCAGTTGCTCCTCGGTCACAGATCGGCCAGCACGTCGGCGTAGCGTGCCCGGGCCTGCTCTTCAAGGGCGATCAGGTGGTTGGTCGGGAAGAGCCCGTCGGTCGGCTTGTACCGCTTGAGCACCTCACGGGCGAGGGTGACCTTGTGCACCTCGGTCGGACCGTCGGCGAGGCCGACGGTGTAACCGGCGACGAGCATGTCGAAGAATGGCATCTCCTTGGTCAGGCCCAACGAGCCGTGCAGCTGCAGTGCCCGGGAGGTGACGTCGAGCATGACCTTCGGCATGGCCGCCTTGATGGCCGCGATGTCACCGCGGACCTGGCGGTAGTCCTGACGTTCGTCGATCAGCCAGGCGGTCCGCAGAACCAGCAGCCGGAACTGCTCGATCTGGATCCACGTGTCGGCGATGGCCTCCTGCACCAACTGCTTGCGCGCGAGGATCTCGCCCTGGGTGAACCGGGACAGCGCCCGCTCGCACATCATGTCAAAGGCCCACTTCACCAAGCCCACGGTGCGCATGGCGTGGTGGATGCGGCCGCCGCCGAGGCGGACCTGTGCGACCTCGAAACCACCGCCCTGCGCACCGAGCAGGTTGGTGCGGGGCACCCGCACGTTCTCGTACGCGATGTAACCCTCGGTTCCCTGACCGGCATCCTCGTCGATGAGCTCGACGTGCCGGATGAACCGGATGCCGGGCGTGTCGGTTGGGACGATGAACATCGACTGCTGCCGGTAGGGGGAGGCGTCCGGGTCGGTCACCGCGACGACAATCAGGAAGGATGCGAAACGGGCGTTCGAGGAGAACCACTTCTCCCCGTTGATCACCCATTCGTCGCCGTCCAGTACCGCCCGGGTCCGGAAGACCTTCGGGTCGGCGCCACCCTGCGGCTCGGTCATGGAGAAGCACGAGACGATCTCATTACGCAGCAACGGCGCGAGATACGTCGCCTTGTGTTCATCCGTGCCGAAATGCGCAAGGATCTCGCTGTTGCCCGAATCCGGTGCCTGGCAGCCGAAAACGCTGGGAGCGCAGCGCGACCTGCCTAGGATCTCGTTGAGCAGGGCGAGCTTGAGCTGGCCGTATCCGGGGCCGCCGAGTTCCGGGCCGAGGTGGCAGGCCCACAGCCCCTGCGCGCGGACCTTCTCCTGCAGCGGTGGGATGAGCGCGGCACGGACCGGGTCGGCGAGGTCGTACGGCTGGCGGACCAACCGGTCGACAGGCTCAACCTCGGTGCGGACGAACTCATCCGCCCAGTCGAGCAGCTTCTGGTAATCGGGATCCGTCTGAAAGCCCCACATCGGTGACTCCTGTCACTGTCTGGCTACTCACTGGCTGGCAATGCATTCGGTGAGGTCACGGGCCATGTTGCTCTAACCTGGATGCCGCACTCCAGGTTGCGATGAGACTGTTGCTAATCGTTATATGTTTATACTGATATCGAGGCATGCCCGCAACCGCGGCGAGCGTGTGGAGAGCACCATGCGGCCAAGAGGGGTGGCACTCGTCGGATGAGTGACAACGGACCGCGCTGGACGGGCTCGGACTTCCAGGTGCCACCGAGGGCCGGCGGTGCGGTGGCGCTGTGTGGCGCCTGTTCCCGCACGGGACAGTGCCACCTGGGGATGCTCCGCGAGCAGTTGGACGACGGGGTGCTGCGGGCGCACGTGACCTGTTCGCCGGAGCATGAAGGCGGTCCGAACGTCGCCCATGGCGGCTGGACGGCGGGGATCATGGACGAGGTGCTCGGACACCTGCCCATGCACCTGGGGACACTCGCGGTCACGGCGACGCTTGAGATCAAATTCATCCGCCCCGTTCCGATCGGGCGTGACCTGCTGGCATCGTCCTGGCTGGACAGGCGTGAGGGGCAGCGGCTGTATGTGGTCGGCGAGCTACGGCTGGCGTCCACGAACGCGGAGCTCGCCACCGCTAAAGGCGTTTTCGTCGCCCGCGACCGCGCGCACTTCGACCGCCAGCAGGCCTGGCTCGCCGAGCAGGACGCGGCCGGGGATTCCGCACCGAGAGCCTGAGATCCCGCACCAAACCATCGCATCCCAGCACTATCATCGCTACGATCAACCGTGCGCAATCATCGATCCGCGACAGAGCAGCCGCGGAAACCCTCGAGCCAGCCTCTGACAAAGGCCGAGCAACGGGCGGTGGTCAAAGCATGGCACGAAATACCCAAGCACACCAGAGCTGAAGTCAGGAAGCTGGCAAAGCGTCGCCTGCGGCATCCGGACCCGGTCGTCGCGGCCATAGCCGAGAACCTGGCGAAATACTACCTGCATGAGACTCGCCGAAGCTGGGTATTCGCGCTCCTCGCGCTCCTCACCTTTCCGATGGATGCCGCTGCGGGCTTCCTGATAGAAATTCTGCCCGGATACCTATCTCCGACCGCCGGCGCCGCATTCATAATCAGCGGCGGGATTTGGGGTGGTCTTTTCGGCGTTGCCTGGCAAGGTCGTCGCGGAGCAAAGCGAATCCTGGCTGCGAAACCGCAGCAACCGGATCCCGCAGCCACGCCAGCAGCCGTTGCGGTCGACAGCCTCGCGCCGGGCGAAGTGGATATCATCCAACGCTGACCGTCGCCTTGACCGCTTGATTCCGCCATGCCTCGCCAAACCAGGGTATCCCCGTGCCATCGTCGTTACGACCGTTTGAACCCGCGCTCCTGTCACGGCGCGGTCAGGGCTGTGACCGGGGTGAGACGAGCGGCGCGGATGGCGGGATAAAGGCCTGCGATCATGCCGACCGGCAGCGTGACAACCACGCCGCCCAACCAGGCGACCAGCGGAATGACCACCGGCCAGTGCTGCGTCGCCGCGTACCCACCCGTGGCGAGCACGCCGAGGATCACACCGCCGACACCGCCGAGACCGGCCAGCAGCAGCGATTCCATGAGGAACTGCAGGCGGATTTGTCCCCGGGTCGCGCCGAGGGCGCGACGAAGGCCGATCTCACCGCGCCGCTCGAGTACCGAAATGACCATGGTGTTGGCCACACCTACCCCGCCGACCACCAGGGCGACCGCACCGAGCCCGAGGAGGAGGCGGTCAAGCGTCCGGTGGGTGGCGCGCTGCGCGGCGAGCGCATCCGAGGGACGGGAGACCCGAACCTCATACGGGCTTTGCGGGTTCACCGTCGCCGGCAACACCGACCGGACGGCCTCCACCTCGGACGGCGCGGATCGCGTGTACAGCGTCGTGGGATGGGCGTCGAAACGAAGGTAGGTCTCGGCTGCGCTCCATCCGACCAGGGCGGCGTTGTCCAGTTCGGGGGCGAGCGGGACGGGTCCGAGCACGCCGACCACGCCGAACCACTGGCCACCCAACCAGACCCGGGTTCCGGGCAGGTGGGCCGCGAGCTTCTCGGCGGCCCGGGCGCCGAGGACGACAGCAGGGAAGGTCGAGGTCGCCCGGTTGAGCCAGCGGCCCTCGGTAACGCCACCGCTGACCGTGTCCAGCAGTCCCGGCTGGGCGGCCAGTACCGCGATGGCGCCGGTGTTGCCCACGTCGATGTGGTCATTGCGGTAGATCGAGGCGTTGACGCGCCCGGTCGCGGACACCGAGTACACCGGGGCAATCCGGGTCGCCATCTGGACCGATTCGGTCGGGAGCTTCGCCCTTTCCCCCAGTACGGTCTGGCCGGGTGCGGCGATGAGCAGGTTGGTGCCGAGCGTGTCCAGTCGCCGGTCCAGATCGGCGCGGCTGGATGAGGAGACACCGAGGACGGCGACCATGGCCGCGATCCCGAGCGAGATGCCCAGTGTCGCGAGCCCCACCCGCAGCGGTCGAGACCGCAGGCCGGCGGAACCGACCCGGAGCGTGTCGGCCAAGCCGAGCCGTGCGGGGCGTGGCAGGGCGCCGGCCATCAGACCACCTTCCCGTCGAGAAGGCGCACCTGGCGCGGCAGCCGGCCGGCGATGTCACGGTCATGGGTGATGACCACGACGGTGGTACCGGCCGTGTGAAGCTCGTGCAGGATGTCCAGCACGGCAGCGCCTGAACCCGTGTCCAGATTGCCGGTCGGCTCGTCCGTCAGTAGCAACATGGGGACACCGACCACGGCGCGAGCGATGGCGACCCGTTGCCGCTCCCCGCCGGACAGTTCGTGTGGCCGGTGCCCGAGCCGGTGGCCGAGCCCGACACGGTGCAGCGCCGCCTCGGCACGCCGACGACGATCGCGGATCGGGACGCCGGCGTAAAGCAGTCCGTTCGCCACGTTGTCCAGGCACGACACACCGTCGGCGAGATGGAAGTTCTGGAAGACAAACCCGATGCGGTGCGCCCGCAGCGCGGATAGTCGGCGGTCGGGCAGCGCTGCCACGTCGTGTCCGTCCAGGTACACGCTGCCGGTAGAAGGCCGGTCAAGAGTACCCATGATGTGCAGCATCGTCGATTTCCCGGAACCGGAACGGCCGACGACGGCCACCATCTCCCCGCTGTGGACGGTCAGGTCGACGTCCCGGAGGGCGGCGACGCCCCCGGGGTACACCTTGGAAACGCCGTGCATCTGCACCACCGCAGGCGGATTCATGCCGGCACCTTCACCTTCACACCCGCATCGATGCCGGCAGCGCTGACCTCGACCCGGCCGTCCGCGAACAATCCGGTCCGCACCGGTACCACCCGGCTCAGGTCGCCGTCGACGATCTCCAGGGCGTACCCTCCCTCGATCGGCGCGAGCAGCGCGGCGACCGGTACCGTCAGCACGTTCTCCCGCTGGTCCAGAACGTGCCGCACCTTCACCGGCGCCTGATCCAGCCCCTTGACCGCATCCTGGTTCGCGATGGTGACGGTGACCGTCACGGTGGCCTGCTGGGCACCGCTGCCAGCCGGGGCGTTCGCATCGTCGCCGCCGGCCTGTGCGCTCGCCTGGGTGCCGACGTCGGCCACCACGCCGGGCACCGCGGCGCCAGCCGGCAGCACGATGTCCACGTTGGTGCCCTTAACCGCCCATGCCGTGTTCTGCGCCGAGACCTGGGCGGTCACCGCCTTGGTCGTGCCGGTGCAGGCGAGCACCTGGCCGGTCGCGGCCGCACCGAGCCGGGCCATCGGGCTGGCGACCCGGACCGGCCCGGGTAGGTAGATGACCTCGGCGACGTCCACCGTGCCGGTCTCCGGCCGACCCAGGTCCCGCTGCCAGCGCTTGACCGCCGCCGCCGTCTCGGCCGTGTACCGCTGGTCGGCCGTGAAGCCGGTGTATCCGAGCGCGCGCAGGTTGGTCTCAAACTGGTTGACGTCATTACCGACCGTGTCGGGCGCGAGCGGGCGGTACATGGGCAGGTCACCGTAGAGCAGCACGACCGGCAGTTCATCGGCGCGCAGTAGGGCACGGCCCCGCTCCACCGTGTCACCGGCGTTGGGCAGCCAGGTGAGAGTGCCGGGCGCCCTGGAGTCGACCGGTTGGGTCGGGCCGTAACTGAGTGTTCCGTCCACGAAGGCGGTCTGCATAAGGGTTGTGCGGGTGATCTCGGCGGTGACCGCTGGCGGCGATGAGCCGGCCGGAACCGCCGATGAGGGGCGCTGCGCGAGGTGCACAGTCAATGCGCCGACGGTGAGGGTCAGCGCAGCCGCCACCGCGCCGATAACGAGGCCAGTGCGCATCCTCATCCGCCGATCGTGCCGCCGCCGGTTGCAGGCCAGACCTGCTGCTGGCAGGTCTGCAGGCCCGACGCCAGACTCGGGTCGTCCTTGAGCCGCGCGGCCAGCTGGTCGCTGACGCGGGGGTCGCCGGTCACCGGGTCGGGGTCCGGATATTCCGGCACGCCGTGTCCCCGCAGGCACACGGCGAGCCGACGCTGGGCCTCGACCGCCTGCTGATCGGGCCGCTCCGCGTCGACGGCCGCCGGCAGGTACGGACGGCACCTCTGCGAGGCGGCGTTGACTACGCCGATGTTCGTGCGTTCCTTGTCGATCTGCGGCATGCCCTCGGCGGTTGACTGGTCGAGCAGCGTGACACCGTTGCTCAGCAGGCAGTCGCGATACCGCGTGGCCTGGCTGCCGCGGTCGGCGCTGCTCTGGACCGCCGATGGCGAGCCGGCCGAGACGGACACCACGTGCGATGTCCCGCCCCCGCCGGCGCAGCCGGACAGCAAGGCCACCGTCAGTCCGGCCGCGGACACCGGACCGATCAGCGGAAGGCGTCGGCTCGCGGCCGGATTTCCCGTGTTCGTCATGGCAGTGATGGAACGCGGTTGGCGATAAGATCACCGTAAGCGACGATACTTACGCGCTTCTTATGCGGATTCGTTCACAATCTCCTCAGCGCTGCGGACCGGTCGAGGGGGGAGCGTCCATGCGGGTGCTGGTCGCCGAGGACGAGGGGCTGCTGGCTGACGCCATCGCCGAGGGCCTGCGGCGGGAGGCGATCGCGGTCGACGTCGTCTACGACGGCGCCGAGGCCCTGGAACGGTTGGGCGTCAATGACTATGACGTCCTGGTACTCGACCGGGACCTACCGATCGTGCATGGCGACGACGTGTGCCGCAGCCTCGTCGGGTCGGACGCGGACACCCGGGTGCTGATGCTCACCGCGTCCGGCGAGGTGAGTGACCGGGTCGCCGGCTTGTCGCTCGGCGCCGACGACTACCTGCCGAAACCGTTCGCGTTCCCGGAGCTCGTCGCCCGGGTGCGCGCCCTGGCCCGGCGGGCGCGGCCGGCCGCGCTCCCGGTACTACGCCGGGCGGGTATCGAACTTGACCCGGCGCGCCGGCAGGTGACCCGGGCCGGTCTCTTTGTCTCCTTGTCCCGCAAGGAATTCGGGGTGCTCCAGGAGCTTCTCCTCGCCGACGGGGCGGTGGTGAGCGCCGAGCAGCTCCTGGCGAAGGTCTGGGACGAGAATATCGATCCGCTGACGAACGTCGTCCGGGTGACCGTCATGACGCTGCGCCGCAAACTCGGTCAACCGCCGCTCGTGGAGACCGTCACCGGCGTTGGGTACCGGCTGCCATGACCAGGCTGCACGTCCGCACTCGGCTGGCCCTGCTCTTCGGCTGTCTGGGACTGGTCGTGAGCGGGTTGACTCTGCTCGTCGCCTACCTGGTGGCCGACCACGCCATCGCGCAGCTGCCGATCGACATCTCCGTCGCGGTACAGGCGACGCCGAGCTCCGAAGACCAGGCCGCGCAGTCCAAGGCCCGGCAGGTGCTCGCGGAGCGGACCATCCGGGAACGGCTGCGCTCACAGGCCCTGGCTCCGCTGGTGGATCGCGGGTTGATCCTGGCAACCGGACTGACTGCCGCCAGCCTGGTCGCCGGCTGGTTTGTCGCGGATGCGACGTTGCGTCCATTGCGTCAGATCACCGCTACGGCCCGCCGTGTCGCGGACCGTAGCCTGCACGAACGGGTCACGTTGACCGCTGCCCGGGACGAGTGGTGGGAGCTGGGTTCCGCGATCAACGCCATGCTGTCCCGCCTCGACGCAACCTTCGCGGCGCAGCGGCAGTTCGTCGGCAACGCCTCGCACGAGCTCAAGACGCCGTTGGCGATCAATCAGACCCTGCTCGAGGTGGCGATGAGCCGCCCCGATGCCCCAGTCGAGCTGATCCGCCTTGGTGAAACCATGCTGGCGGTGAATGCTCGGCACGAGCGGCTGGTGGACGGGCTGCTGGCCTTGGCCCGGGCCGAGCACGGCATCGCGGATCCGCGGCCGGTTGACCTCGCGGAGGTCGTCAGAGACGTGCTGACCCTTTTGCAACCGGAGGCCGACCGGCTGAAGCTGCAGGTCACCGCTGAGGCCAGCCCGGTTGTCGTCGACGGCGACCGCATCCTGCTCGACCGGCTCGTGCAGAACCTGCTGCAGAACGCCATCCGACACAACGTCACCGGCGGCTGGTTACGGGTCGCCGCCGGCCCGGTCGACGGCGACGCCCGGCTCGCCGTGGTCAACAGCGGCCCGGTCCTCATCCCGGCGAGTGTGCCCGAGCTGTTCGAGCCGTTCCAGCGTGCGGCGAACCGCGTGCATTCAGCCCGGGGCACCGGCCTGGGACTGTCAATTGTACGGTCGGTCGCCCAGGCGCACGGTGGCACGGTGAGCGCGGTCGCCCGCGACGAAGGCGGCCTCGACGTGGCGGTGACGAT
>NZ_CAUVXO010000052.1:0-1853 GCF_963555865.1 Protofrankia sp. Cr1 | reverse complement strand
GCCCCGCCGCAGGCAGCGATCAGACTGCCATGATCAAATCGCAACGGTCAGATGATACCGCCAAGAGCGCCCGGCAATAGGGACGTGGATCAAGGAGCGGGGCTGGGGTGCGTAGATCGCAAGGCGGAGGAAGGAGGCACCCTGGTTGTGGGTGTCGACCGACGACAACGACGCGAGATGCGTGCCCCAACCCCGCGACGCCGCGTCCCTATTGCCGGTCGCTCGAAGGCGCAGCCACCGGATTTCGCACCCACACCGGCAGCCATGGCGGTCGATGGTCTCGCGCCGGGCGAACCGGATGTCATCCAACACTGACAGCCAAACCGCCATGGCGCAGAGTCTTCGCCGAAATTGTCGGCCACCAGCCGATCGAATGCCCAGAACCCATCACTCCTGTCACTGTACGGATCGACATCATCACCCGAGTCCAGTTAGATGGATCATAGGGCCGCGGGGAGATACGCCGGAGATGTTGAGTAGCGGCCGACGGCACGGCGAGGCGCCGCCCGGACGCCTCGAGCCGAGCCTATTTCTCTGAATCAACCCATGCAGGCAGGGGCTCGCATGCCGACCGCCAGGCGGCGGGAAGACCCTGCCGGCCGACACGAGCGGCCACGATTCCTCCGACGATGGCGCAGGTTGTGTCAACATCGCCACCGGCGCTTGCGGTGGTCCAGATAGCCTCCTCATAGTCGTCCAGATTGCGGGCCGCAGCCCACAGGGCGAACGGCACCGTGTCCAGTGCGCTGATATTGCGCCCGTTACCGAGCTGCTCAACCGCAACCGCAACCGACGGAATATCCACAAGGTCACAAGCCACCCCTATGCCGCCGTGCACCCGACCCGACGGAGTCAGCTGACCGACCGCGTCAAGAAAGGCGCGGGGCGTCAGCCGACCGGAGCCGGCGGCAAGAGCGGCCGCCACCGCGACCGCAACCGCTCCAGCCACAGCTTCGGGATGGGTGTGGGTGACCGCCGCCGACACCATCGCCTGCCTGGCTGCCTCCCCCGGATCCTCCGCGAACCATCCACCAAGAGGCGCCACCCGCATCGCAGCACCGTTGCCCCACGATCCCTGACCACCGAACAACCCACCGGCCAACTCACGCCACGCTCCACCCTCGCGGACCTGACGCAGCAGCCGGTTCATCGCCGTCCCGTATTTCCGAGCGGAGTCGTAGCGCTCAGCGAAGCTAGCCGCCAAGGCATCCTGATCGATACTCCGGAACCGGCATAGCACCGCATAGATCGAGCACGCCATCTCCGTGTCGTCAGTCCACGACCAGGGACCCGGCGGCACCCGCCGCTCATACAGCGCGTGGTAGTTGTGGCGATAAAAAAACTGGGAACCCAACGCATCCCCGAGCCCCAAACCATGCAGAGAGTCCAGCGCGCACATACGGGGATCCACCGCCATGGTCGCCCGACGCCCCTCCCAATCAAGATCACCATAGCTGCATCAACACGCGAGCCTCGGCTTCGAGATCGCCGGCTTCAAGCGCCGTTGCCAGCACGCACCGCAGCATTTTATTACCTGCTAAGAGCGCCCGGCAATAGGGGTGTGGATCAAGGAGCGGGGATGGGGCACGTAGACCGCGAGGCGGAGGAGGGAGGCACCGGAGGTGTTGGGTGTCGACCGACGACAACGCGGCGAGGTCCGTGCCCCAGCCCCGCGACGCCGCGCCCCCTATTGCCGGTCGGATCCGGCGGCTGGATTTTTACTAGTCTTTTCAACATCGCCTGGCAAGGTCGTCGCGGAGCAAAGCGAATCCTGGCTGCGAAACCGCAGCAACCGGATCCCGCAGCCACGCCGGCAGCCGTTGCGGTCGACAGCCTCGCGCCGGGCGAAGTAG
>NZ_CAUVXO010000051.1:15995-21646 GCF_963555865.1 Protofrankia sp. Cr1 | reverse complement strand
CGCACTGATCTCAGCAGCCGTCACGGGCATCCCCTCACGTCGTCGCCGGCGAGCCGCCTCGTCCGGAGCACCGTCGTGGCGCGGACATCGCGCTGTGTGCTGGACTCTGCTGTCCTGGACGTCTCGCCAGCGTTTCGGACTCTTCCCCGCAGAAGCAGGAGTGTAGGTCACCGGAAACAGGTGACTACCGGTGGGCTTCGGGGCGCTGCGAGGGGAAACCGGTACGGGCCGTGGCCCGCAGCCGCGCGAGGCCCGCCAACAGGCGCAGCTCGTCGACTGTGCGCGCGGTGCCGTCGAGCAGCGCGGGTGACATCACCAGCGCCGCCAGTACCTGCGCCCGCGACAACGCGACGTTCAGGCGGTTGCGGGAGAGTAGAAAGTCCAGCCCGCGGGGAGCCTCGGACGCGCTGGACGTGGTCAGCGACACGATGACCACGGGCGCCTCCTGGCCCTGGAACCGGTCGACCGTCCCGACCCGGACGCCGTGGATCCCGGCCGTGCGCAGTGCGTGCTCGATGGCACGCACCTGGCGGTTGTACGGGGCGACCACCAGCACATCCGGACCGCTCAGGATGCGTTCGCCGTCGAGGTCGACCAAGCGCCGGCGCAGGACGGTCTCGACCAGGCCGCGGACCGCCGCCACCTCCGGATCCGACCGGGTGGTGTTGGCGTGGTGCGGCACGTCGTGCAGGTAAAGGCCGGCTGCGATGCCGTCGACGCTGCGGGCGGCGGTCAGCGGGTGGGCGTGCAGGCGTCCCCGGTAGGCCAGCGCCGAGACCGGCTCGCACACATCCGGATGCATCCGTCTGGTCAGATCGAGGAAATAGCCGAATTCAGCCGGGATGACATCGTCCGAGCCGAGCAGGTGGGAAAGGGCTGAGGCGTCCGCGCCGTCTGGGTGGATTCCGGTGACAACCTGCGGGAGCTGCTGCGGGTCGCCGAGCAGCACGAGGTTGCGGGCGGCGCCGGCAACGGCAAGCGTGTCGGCGAGCGCGAACTGGCCCGCCTCATCGATGATCAGTACGTCGAACGGCTCCGCGCGCAGCGCGGGGTTGGCAAATGCCCACGACGTGTCACCGACCAGATGCCCGTCCGGGTGCGCCGCACGCCAGGCGACCAACGCGCGGAGATCGCGGGGGCAGTCCCACGGCGCGAGGGGGTCGGGCTTCTGCCCGGCCCGCAGCTTCTTCGCCGCCGGTATCCCGCTCCCCGGCATTCCTACGGCCGCGAGCATGGCGTTCTCGATCGCCTTGTGGCTGGTCGAGCACACCCCGACCGTGCGGCCCTGCCCGACGAGATGGCGGATCAACCGTCCGGCCAGATAGGTCTTGCCGGCTCCGGGCGGCCCCTGCACGGCCAGGTAGGACCCGGCGAGCGCGTCGACGGCGGCGAGCACCGTGGTGATCAGGTCACCGCCGTACTCGGCCGGGTCGGGTAGACCGACCCGGCCGGCGGGCTGACCGACCAGGCGTGGCGGGCGGCGGCGTAGCAGATCCATCGCCGGGCCGTCGAGGGCCGCACGGTTGGAAAGGCCCGCGGCGACGACGCTGGCAAGCTCCGCGATCGCGGCCGGTTTCGGTTCGGGACGTACCGGGGCTCCGGGCAGCACCGCGATCGGCAACTCGGTGGTGGTCCCGCCGGAGCCGGCCCCGTCGGGCATGGCGGTCTCGCGGATGAGCAGCCGGTCCGGGCCGGCACGCTCGATCTCGCCGTCACGGGTGGTGCCCGCCGCCCCGCCGATCCCCGGGTAGAGCAGCCGCACCCGTTCGCCGTCGGAGTACGGGTGGGTGCCGTCAGGGTCGAGGGTGGCCAGCAGGCCACGTCGGGTTCGGGTGCGCCGCCCGGACGGGACGACCCAGTCCTCCACGACGGTCCAGTCCAGCGGGACGGCGCAGTTGTCGTTCGCCTCCAGCGCCGCCCGGTCGGCGGCGAGCCAGCTGAAGAACTCCCACCACGCCGGTTTGTTCTCGCGCCGGTGGTAGCCGACGGCGGCGGCCAGCAGCGCCCGCGCCCGCTCGTCGTCCGTCCAGGTCGTCGGGTCGTCCGGTAGGCCCGCGACCAGCGCGTCGACGGCCGCGCCAGGATGAGTCGCGGGCGTGGCCGCGGTGTCTCCGGCGTCGAGGCCCGCCGGCCGGTCCACCGCCGCCACGCCCACTATGCCCTGCGCCGCGCGCAGCTCCAGCAGCCAACGATGCAGACGGTGGGTGGATACGCAGTCGACCCGGTTGTACTCGGCGATCTCACCGAGGATGTGGTCGGCGGCGGCGCGCTCGGAGTTCGCCAGGTGCGCCACGACACTCTCGTAGGCGACGATGCTGTCGACCGCGGTCTTGACCTCCGCGCCGCGGGCCCCGGGCAGGTACAGCGGTTCCAGATACTTGATCGAGTATGAGCGCTGGGAGATCTTCAGGCTGCGCCGGACAACCGTGTAGAGGTCGACGAGGCTGTGCCCGGCAAGCAGGTCGTCCACCTGCCGTTCGCGGGTGCCGTGCCGGGCCGCCAACCGCTTGAGGGCGTTCGGCTCGTACGGGGCGTAGTGGTAGATGTGCGCCCGTGAATGGTCGGCGAGCCGCGCGGTCGCCCAGTCGATGAACTGTTCGAAGGCGCGTTTCTCCCCGGCGCGGTCGTGCGCCCAGAACGGGCGGAAGACCTCCGCATCCGCGCCATCCGCGCCATCCGGCGGCTGTTGGCCGTCTAGGACTACTGCGCCGAAAAGGTATTCCAGACCGGTGTTACCCAGGGCGTACGGGTCGCCCTCCATGTCGAAGTAGATGTCGCCGGGGTCTGGGGCGGGTAGGGACGCGAGCCCGTCCGGGACGACCACCCGGACGGTGACGGTGCCGGTCGGGTCGTCGTCGGTGCGGGTGGCGTCCTGGATGACCTGGAGCTCCGCCTGGAGCCGGAGCCCGGCGAAGGTTGCCGCGGCCATCGTCGGTGGACGTTGGTCGTCACCAGCCGCGGCGAGATCCTCGACCGTGGTGATTGCGGCGGCCCGCAGCTTGCGGCGGGAGTCGGTGCGCAGGCCGGCGACCAGCGACAGGTCACGGGCTGCTTCCCGCCCCTTCGCGCAGTGGCCCGCGAACGCACAGGTCGGGCACGCCGGTCTGGGCTGCGCCCAGGAAGGTGCCGGGATCGCCGGCTCGGTCGCGAGCTGCTCGGCCAACCGGATGCGCGCGTGATCGACCATGGGTGCGACGTCGTCGACCCGCAGCGACTCCAGCCGGTCGTCGCCGAGCAGCAGGTGGATGTGCGCCGCGACCTCCACCCCGATTGTCGGCAGCGCCTGGGCATAGGCGGCGAGCTGCAGCACCGCGGCGGGGCGGGCATGGCGGGCGAGTTTGGCGTCGTACGGCTCGTAGCGGCCGGGTAGTGGTTCACCGGTGTGTTCGTCGGTGATCGGATCGAGGTGGCTGGCGATCAGGAAGTCGGGTCGGCCCTGGAAGGAGCCGTCGAAAAGCACGCCCTGGTAGATGACGGCGACGCCGGCAGCGACGGCGTTGCGGGTCTGATCCCTCGCCGCGGCCAGCGCGGTCAGGGTGTTCTCGGGTCGTTCGATCACCCGGACCGCAGCTGGGCCGAAGACGTGGACGAACCGCTCCAACCAGCGCCGCTCGTGGGCCTCACCGTGGCGGACCAGCAGGTCGTCCGCCTCGGAGGTGTTGATCGGCGCGCCGGTGTCGTCAAGGCGCACGCCGGCCGCGCGGGCATGGGACAGCGCAAGCCGGTGCCCGCACTCGAGCGTGTCGACGACATCGCCGGCAGACACGACCCACCGTGCATGTCCACCGGCGACGTCGTCGAATCGCTGCATGTCCCCCCATCCGCCTGATGCCCACGAACCCCGTAGTCGTCCTGCTCGACCATCCTGCCTCGGCAGTTCGACCATCCTGCCTCGGCCCGTGGCGGCTCAGCCCGGCCGGGTGCCGTACCGGCTGGTGGCGTTCCTGGCCAGCTGGAGTGAACCCGGGTCGGCGGCCAGCTGTTTGCCGTCCATGAAGCTGAACCCGAACAGGCCCGCGGCGGTGATCTGCCGCACGTATTCGTCGGTGAAAATCGCCCGCAGGTCGTTGGTCCAGGTGGCAGCGGTGCCGTCGTCGGGTTTGTAATGCGCAACCATGACCGGGCCGTACCGGCCGAGAATCTGCGTCATCCTGCGGATGTCGTCGACATTGCTTTTCGAGTCCATCGCCTGGAAGCTCTGGAAGTCCGACTGGCGCAGCACGTCGTCGAAATGCCCGATCAGCGAGCGCCCGCCGCCCTTTGCCGGGTCGTCCCAGCGGGCCTGCCAGCCACCCCAGCCGAGTGAGACCTTCGCGTTCGGCGCCATGGAGTGGAAGATGCCCATTGCCGCGATGTACTGGTCCTTCAGCTTCAGGTAGTAGTTGGTCACCTCGGGTGTGGCCGCCCAGGTGTTGGCCTGGCACGGGTAGGTCTGCAGTTCGGTGAACAGCGTGATGTAGAGCGGCGGTCCGTCCGCCGGACCGGCGAATATCTGCGCGAGTCGTCGGGTGTCACCCAGAAAGGCTGATGACAGCGGGTAGTCTCGGCCGCACGCGGAGCCGTACTTGGTCTGGACCGTGGCGACGTGACCTGCGCCACCGAGCCATACGACGAGGTGGATCGCGCGCCGCTCCGCGTATACCCGCGGGATGAGATCCTTTGCCCAGTTCGTCATGAATCCAAAGTCGTTCGGGCTGTTGTACCAGGTCGTGAGCATTCCCAGCTGGTCGGCGATGGGCGATGTCGAGTCGCTGTCGAGAGAGGGACCGAGGCCGAACACGAGCTTTCCGGTCTTGCCGAATACGGCCGGTCGGGGCGATCCGCCGCCGGCGACGCTCGTCACAGCCCCCACCGCCCGCGTCTGGCCGGTTATATCCGGTAGCGACCAGGTGAGGATGCCGGCGAGTGTCGCGAGAAACACAAAAGACGCTTCAAGTGGGCGAAACGACTTCAATACGAACAAGGCGGGCTTCTCCGCGGTTTCTCCCGAAGTGTCCCCCCGGACGGGGGGTAGCGTACATGCTGCCATCGCGCGCAGATGGACCATGTGGAGATCGCCGCTCGAGTGTCCGTGATGACAGCCGGTGTCGGCCGGTAGCGGTTACGGGACGGCAGTGGTTACCGGCCCGTTTCGTCGAAAAGACGCAATTTCGCGGGGCGGCGGCGGTTACGATCTCTTTCAGCTGGCGTGAGTGGTCTGCCCCGGAGGTCGGGGTCCCGGCCGGATCGGTGAGGACCACTCAGCCTGGCGAGCACTGCTCTTTTCACGCCCTCGGAGGCACCAAGGGCCGCCGGAGGCCGACAACCTCTGGCCGCGGGGGGAAAGGAACGCAGGTGGACCGGACCTCTCTGCAGGTCAACACCCCGATCGGCCAGGTGGTCCTGGCTGGTTGCGGACCGTACGTGGTGGGGCGGGCGCGCCAGTCCGACATCGTCATCGTCGACAGCCGGGTGTCGTGGCGCCACTTCGTGCTGGAATCGGGGGCCGACGGTTGGCAGGTGCGCGACACCAGCGCCAACGGTCTGTGGCAGGACGGCCGACGTGTGGGCAACCTCAACGTGAGTGCGGCGGCGGTCCGGCTCCGCCTCGGCGCCGCGGACGGGCCGGAGGTCGTTCTCATTCCACAGCCGCGGCTGCCGCGGCTGCCGCC
>NZ_CAUVXO010000051.1:11949-15394 GCF_963555865.1 Protofrankia sp. Cr1 | reverse complement strand
GGGGCAGGTCACCCTGGGTCGTTCTCGGGACAACGACCTGGTTGTCGACGATTTACTGGCCTCTCGGCACCATGCCCAGCTTCATGTCGGCGCGGGCGTCGGTGGTACCGGTCGGGGCGCCGGCGGCTGGGGCGCGCTGGGTCGGAGCAGTGATCGACATGGTGGCGTCGAGGTCGTCGACCTGGGATCGGCCAACGGCACATTCGTCAACGGCCGGAGGATCACACATGCGCCTGTGGCGCAACGTGATGTTGTCGCCATCGGCCACCATCTGTTTCAGCTTGACGGTGACACGTTGGTTGAGTACTTCGACAGCGGTGACGTGACGTTCGAGGTGCAGGGCCTGTCGGTGTGGGCCGGTGCCAAGCAGCTCATGAACGACGTCACCTTCCGGCTGCCGGCCCGGTCACTGCTGGGGGTGGTCGGTCCGAGCGGTGCGGGCAAGTCGACGTTGCTCAACGCGCTCACCGGATTCCGCCCGGCCGATGCCGGCACGGTCCGCTATGCGGGCCGGGATCTCTATGCCGAGTACGACGAGCTGCGCCGCCGGATCGGTTACGTCCCGCAGGCCGATCCTCTGCACAGCCAACTGACCGTCCGCCAGGCCCTGGAGTACGGCGCGGAGCTGCGCTTCCCGGCGGACACCACCGCGAACGAGCGGCGCGCCCGGGTCAGCGAGGTCATCATCCAGCTGGGATTGCGTGACCATGTCGACACCCCGGTCGGCCGGCTGTCCGGCGGCCAGCGCAAGCGGACCAGCGTCGCGCTTGAGCTGCTCACCCGTCCGACACTGCTGTTCCTGGACGAGCCGACCTCCGGGTTGGATCCGGCGAACGACCAGTCGGTGATGGAGGCGCTGCACGGACTCGCCCGGGGCAGCGACGGCGCCGCCACGGCTCCCGGTGCCGGCCGCACGGTGATCGTGGTGACTCACAGTGTGCTTTTTCTTGATCTTTGTGACTATCTGCTGGTCCTTGCACCCGGTGGCCACGTGGCGTACTTCGGGCCGAGCGCGGGTGCGCTGCGATTCTTCGGGAAGAAGGACTTCAAGGAGTTCGTCACCGTCTTCCGGGAACTGGAGGCAACCGCGGGCGCGGTGCTCGCGGCCCGCTTCCGCGCATCGGAGGACTACGTCCCCTCCGCGGTGGTCGCGCCACTGGTCCGACGGAGTCCTGCGCTGCTGCCCAGCGTCGGCCAACAGCCCGTGCTGGCGCAGCTGTCCACCCTTACCCGCCGCTACCTGCGGGTGGTGCTCGCGGATCAGTCCTACCTTCGGTTGATTGTTGTTTTTCCGTTCCTGTTGGGGATCATCCCGCGGGTGATTCCGGCCCGGGACGGTCTCGCCGCGTTGCCGGTGCCGAACCCGGATGCGACCAAGGTGCTGGTCGTGCTGGTGCTGTGCGCGTGCTTCATGGGGATGGCGAACTCGGTTCGCGAGATCGTCAAGGAGCGGCAGATCTACCGGCGGGAGCGCACGATCGGTCTGTCGCGCACCGCCTACCTGGGTTCGAAGGTCGTCGTTCTCGCCGTGATCACGACCTGTCAGTGCGTGGTCTTCACACTGATCGGATTACTGGGGCGGATGCCGACACGGTCAGTGCTGCTCGGTTCTCCGCTCGCGGAGTGCATCATCGCGGTGCTCGTGGCGGCGCTGTCGTCGATGATGATCGGCCTGCTCGTGTCGACGCTGGTGGACAACGCCGACAAGACCATGCCCGTGCTGGTCCTGGTCACCATGGGCCAGCTCGTGCTGTCCGGCGGGCTGGTGTCCGCGGTCGGACGCTTCGGACTGGAGCAGATCAGCTGGCTCGCGCCGGCACGCTGGGGCTTTGCCGCCCTGGGCGCGACCACCGACCTCAACAACGTAGCCAAACTGGGCACGCTGGGCAGGATGGGCCCGCGGGGTGATCCACCGGATCCGCTGTGGGCCCCGAACGCCGCAACCTGGCTCACCGACGTCATCCTCGGCACCTCGGTGGGTGTCGTCGCGCTGATCCTGACCGCCTATATGATCCGCCGGATCGAGCCCAAGGTCGGCCGGCGCAAGACGGGCGCGGATCCGCCATCCTGATGCCGCGGATCCGCCATCCGAAGCCGGCGGATCCGCCATCCGAGCCATGCGAATCTGCCATGATGGACGCCGTGGCGGACTCATTCCGAATCGACGGTTCAGTCTTCAACGTGCGCCGGTCCCTCCAGCCTCTGATCATCGAAGCACTGGCCGACACCCGTGTCGTCGGCGTCGTCGGACCTCGGCAGGCAGGCAAGTCCACGCTGGTGCAGCGCATCGTCGGTGACTCGCCAAACGGTGTGTACGTCTCCCTGGACGATCGTGACGCCCGGGTCGCGGCGGAGGCGGATCCACGTGGCTTCCTGATGGGACGTCCGGGGCTCCTCGCCATCGACGAGGTGCAGCGGGTCCCCGAGTTGCTGATCGCGCTGAAGGCGGCAGTCGACACGGACGAACGTCCGGGCCGGTTCCTGGTGACTGGTTCCTCGCAGCTCAGCGCCAACCGCGGTGTGTCGGAGACACTCGCCGGCCGGATTGAGCGCTTCGAGCTGTGGCCGCTGAGCCAGAGCGAACTAGCCGTAGCCGGTGCGGTTGGAGCGGGTGTGGTTGGAGCGGCTGACACGTTCCTTGACCGGCTCCTTGGCGGCGAACTGCCGCTGGACCAGGTCGGCGAGTTGACCAAGCACGACTATCTGGATCGGGCTGTCGCAGGCGGGTATCCGGAGGCTGTCCGCAGATCAGGGGCGAGGCGAGCCGCATGGTTCGACGCCTATGTCGAGACGGTGGTGGAGCGGGAGGCTCCAGGGGTGTCGGCCTCACCGCGCACAGCCGAACTGCCACGTCTGCTCCGCTTGGTCGCGGCCAGGCACGCCAGCCTGCTCAACGTGGCCGACCTGGCACGTGACGCAGGGCTGCCGGAGCGAACAGTCCATCGTTATCTGGAGGTTCTCGAAGCGGTCTTTCTCGTCCGCCGCTGCCCCGCATGGGCGGTGAACCTCAGCCAACGGGAGATCCGGGCGTCCAAGGTCTTCGTGACCGATCCTGGTCTTGCCGCTCATCTGCGTGGTGCTGACATCACGTCGCTCACGCGCCCGGAACTGTCCCACGGCGCCGACGGCCCGGTTCTTGAGGGGATGGTTTACGCCGAGTTGCTACGGCAGTCGGGTTGGTCGGCGGTCAGACCGTCGCTGTTCCATTATCGGGACCGGGCCGGGGCCGAGATCGACCTCATAGTGGAGGACCGGTCCCTGCGTGTCGTCGCGATCGAGGTGAAGGCCGCGGCTGACGTCTCAACCCGCGACATCCGCCACCTCGCCGCCGTCCGCGACCGACTCGGTGACCGTTTCGTCGCCGGGCTGGTGCTGCACACTGGCGCTCGGGCCTTTTCACTGGGCGACCGCCTGGCCGCGGTTCCCGTCAGCGCCCTGTGGGCTC
>NZ_CAUVXO010000051.1:4991-11736 GCF_963555865.1 Protofrankia sp. Cr1 | reverse complement strand
CTTACGCTATGGTGTCCTGGATCATCCGGATGAGGAGCTCGCCGTGACAGGCATGACCGGTCAGCGTAAACGGGGGCATGGACGTGGCGCACATCGTCTCGACGATCAACCTTAAGGGTGGCGTCGGCAAGACGACGATCACTGCTGCGCTCGCGGAGATCATGGCGGCGGAGCACGGGAAGCGTGTGCTGCTCGTCGATCTCGACCCGCAGACGAACCTGACCGTCTACATGATCGGCGAGGCGCACTGGAAGGACCTGAACGACTCGGACCGGACGTTGGCCACCCTCTTTCGCGACGCGGTGGAGCCGCGCTCGGCCGGCGGCCTGTTCGACATCGACGCGGCACTGCAACGGGATGTGTCCCCGGTGCGAACAGTCACGCAGGTCGACCTGCTGGCATCCTCGCTTGATCTCATCGACATCCAGGACCGGCTGCTCGCTCCGTCCGGGGAGTTCCTCCATGATCGGGTCGAGCTGCTGGCGCGGCAGATCGAGAAGATATCCGGCAACTACGACTACGTCCTGGTGGACTGCCCGCCGAATCTGAGCATGCTCACCCTGAACGGGCTGAGGATCTCGCACGGCTACATCATCCCGACTGTCCCCGACTTCATGTCGACCTACGGAATCACGCAGGTCCGGTCCAGAATCGCGAAATTCGCCACCGACGTGGGCGTTGACATCCCCGCGATCGGGCTGGTCATCAGCAAGTACCGCTCCGAGGTGACCCTGCACCAGCAGATGGCGGACTACCTCCAACGGACCGGGCAGGACGACGGGCTGCACGTGTTCGGGTCCAGGATCCCCGAGTCGGGTGACATAGCCGCCGCAGCCGAGTTCAACGACTGGGGAACCCTGCGGCAGCGTTACGGCTACAAGGGCCAGTATGACGCGCTGGCCGCGCTCACGGTGGAGTTCATGGGCCTCGTCGAGAGCAGCTGACCTCGGTGCCGCGCAGCGACTGGCGGTCGTGACGCGGCACCGGGCAGGCACGGGTCAGGCCCTGATGATCAGATGTTGGTGATCAAGAAGAGGTGATCAGGGCAGGGTGAGGCGGACGACCTGTGGGTCATGATCACTCTGCTGGGTCGCGAACTCGGAGTTCACATGCACCACGTTGTAGCTGTGCGAGGCGCCGGTCAGCGACGACGACAGCAGGATGTGGTCGAGGACCTGCGAGTTGCCCTCGTACACGTAGGTGTAGCGCTCGGCGTCGGACAATGTCGCCGGCAGGTCCGTCAGACCGGCGGTGTCCAGGGTCTGCACGGGCGCGGAGTAGGTGAAGTCGTTCAGGTCGCCGGCCACCACGATCCGAGCCTGGCTGTCGATCGCGAGGATCGACTGGACGAAGCTCTTCACCACAGCGGCCTGCTGGCTGCGCTGCGTCTCACTGGACAGCACCGGCGGCTGGTAGCGGCCGAACAGCGGGTTGTCGCCGCCCTTGGAGTTCCAGTGGTTGGCGATCACGAACAGCGGTTTGGAGTTGAAGTAGAACTTGCCGACCAGCGGCTTGCGGCTGGTACTGAAGGCGGTGTTGGTCGGGTCGATCCGCCCGGGGTTGTAGCCGAGGTTGACCCGGTCGGCGGAGTTGCCGCTGTCTGAGACGCTTTCCGCCGTCGTGGAGTCGCCGGGAGTGCCGGCGGCGAAGGTCAGCCCGATGTCGGTGCGGTAGAGCAGACCCACCCGGATGTTGCCGCCGGGCTCACCACCATCGGAATCGTCCACCGGGTTGATCTGCTGGTAGGTGTAGGTAGGCCCGCCCGCGGCGCTGATCGCGTTGATCAGCTTGGTCCAGGTCTGGTCGGCGGCGACCACCGAACTGTTGGTGGCCCCGTCGTTGTCCTGGATCTCCTCGACGCTGATGATCCCCGGCGCGGCCAGGTTGGTCACGATCTGGCCGGCCAGGCCGTCGAACTTGCTCTGCGGGTCGGTCGGGTCCAGGTTCTCGACGTTGAACGTGGCAACCGAGATCTGGCCCGTGCCCGGCCCCGTGGTGCTCTGCGGGGTCAGCCCGCTGTCCACCCTGGTGATCGGGCTGGTCAGCAGCAGGTGGAAGTTGGCGAACGAGTAGTCGAGCACACCGGCCGCGGGGCCGGAGAAGTGGTCGCCCACGTTCACCCCGGTGGGAACCGAGCCGGCGAGGATGGCGTCGTCGATCACCAACCGCTCCGGGTTGCCGTCGGTCTGGCGCAGCACGATGCCGCCGCGGTTGGTGCGCACCGACGCGTTCGCGCCGTCGTCACCGAGCACCGGGATCTCGTTGTAGCTGTTGCCGGGGCCGACCGCGACCGGGTTGTTCACCTGGACGCGCATGCCCTCCAGGGATTCGTAGAAGTCGATGCCGTCGGTGGCCACGTCGAAGGTGCCCGAGGTCTCGACACTGCCCGTGGCGTCGTCGTCGATCACGGTCGTGGGCGGTACCCGGCCGCCGGTGCCGATCACCGTGGCTGCCGGGACCGTTCTGGTGCCCAGCACGGAGACCGACGGGGAGGTGATCTCAGTGGTGGTCAGGTTCGCCGTGGTGGCCCCGCTCGGCCGGTACTCCGACACGGTGCCGCCGACCGCGATCTCCTGGCCGACGCTGACCGTCGGCGTGCTGGAGGTGTACACGAACACACCCTCGGAGGTGGCGTCGCTCGTGTCCGGGCACGGGTCCTGGAACCAGAAGCCGGTGCTCTTCACCGCGGTGACGACGCCGCGGACGTTCGAGACCGCCTGGCCGTTCAGCGGTGAGATGTGGGCGCTGCCCTGGATGTCGCGGATGCGGGTGGTGTAGCCGGTGCAGGAGCCGCCACCGCCGCCGCTCTGGGAGTTCTGCGGGGTCGGGCTGACCTTGGCGAAGTCGTTCGCGTTGTTGTCGGTGTCAGTCGCCGGGTTGGACCTGGTCGCCGACGTGGTGTTCGACAGGGTTGTGGCCGGTGACGTCTCGTAGTCGTTGGCGGCGCCGTAGCCGATGAAGTCCTTCACGCCGGACGCGGCGTGGCAGTTGCTCCCGCAGGTCAACGCGGTGGTGGTGGTGACGAGCGCGACCTTGCCGGCGGTGGCGGACATGTTGGTCGTGCCGGTCGCGTCCGGGGTGGGCAGCGCGACGCCCTGGCTGCCCGCGGACCCGAGCTTGACCAGGTACTTCGAGCCGGGCTGGATCGTGCCGGACAGCGCGGTGACCAGGTAGTTGGTCCCGGACGAGGCGGCGTACTGGGTCGACCAACCGGAGAGGCTGACCGCGGCGCTGCTTCGGTTGTAGAGCTCGACGAAGTCGTTGAGATAGGGGGCGCCGCTGTTGCCACCGCCCCCGTAAACTTCGCTGATCACCACGTCGGGCGACGTGGCGAGCGCCGGCACCACGACCGTTGCGGTGTAGCCACCGACGAGGGTCGCGGCGAGTAGAGGCGGTAGCAGGCGCCGCAGCGGAGAGTGGCCACGTGGCGAAGGGCGAGGAAGTGCCATGAACGGGCTCCTGACCAACAATGCGTGGACAACGAAATGAGCCCGTTATCTCTATCGAGTCGACGGTGTTGATTTCTATTGGGTAACGGCGACGATCCGTGGACGCTCGAATGAACTTCTGTCACCGCACGATCGACGCCACGCTGATCCACTTCTACTGTGGTTGATCGTGTTGTCGGATCGCAGTGGCGGGATCCGACAACACGATCAACGTACCGAGTGGGGATTCAGGTGGGGATTCAGGTGGGGATCAGGCGGCGTCGAAGTCGGCCTTCGCGTCGGACACACCCCGGGACCCGACCGTGCACAGCCCGGCGGTGCGCACCAGCGTGACGCGGTCGAGCTCGGCTCCGCTCTCGGCAACCGCGCGAACGGTCAGCGTCGCCGGCTGGCCCACGCGTGCCGGCGTGACGTCCACCGCGACGAACGAGTACCCGGTGTAGCGGACCCGGGACCAGGTCACCACCTCGGGGGTCTTCACCCCGACGCCCGTCCACGAGTAGGTGTTGACCGAGGCTGCATCGTTCACGTGCCCGGCGTAGCTGTCCGGGGCCGGGAAGCTGTACAGGCTGCGCCCGCCGGCGCCGACCGACAGATAGGTCGTCCCGTCGGTGTCCGGGTGGACGGTCCCGCCGATCGGTACCGCCTTGCTCGGGCTGCCGCCACGCAGCGGGTCGCTGCGCTCGTAGATGTGGTTGTGGCCGTTCAGGACGAGGTCGACGCGGTAGGCGTCGAACAGCGGCACCCACTCGGCCCGCACGCCACCCTCGGACGCGTGTGCGTTCGTCGTCGAGTAGGTGCAGTGGTGGAAGAAGACGACGATGAAGTCGACGTCGGGCTGGCGACGCAGGAACTTCAGCCGGGACTTCAGCCAGGACGTCTGGGAGCCCTTGCTGTAGCCGAGGTTCGCGGGGATCTCGTTCGAGACGTCGTTGGCGTCGAGGCTGATCACACCGACGTTCCCGTAGATGAACGAGTAGACCGACGGGCAGGCCTTCGGTCCGTTACCGGGGAAGTCCCACCGGGCGATCTGGCCACCGTAGCCCTCCGGGGAGTACAGCGCCTCCATGTCGTGGTTGCCGGTGGCGACCATCCACGGCACCCGCGAGGCGACCGCTTCGATCTGCCCGAGGTAGGAGTCCCAGATGGTCGGGTTGAAGATGTCGGTGCCGTTGGCACCGGTGGCGCTGACCGGCCTGCCCTGGCCGCTGGGGTCGGCGTATGCGATGTCGCCGAGCAGCAGGTGGAAGGCGGGGTTCTGCTGGGCCACGACGCCGTCGTTGGCCAGCGCATGCGGGCTGACGCCCTGGTCGCCGAAGGCTGTGAACGTGAACGGCTCCACGTCCCAGCGTCCCCGCTGGGGTGCGGTGTGCACCGTCGAAATGGCGCCCGCGGCGGAGGCGGGCTCATAGCCCTTGTGACCCACGCCGTAGTAGTAGGTGGTGTCCGGGCGAAGCCCGTCGAGCTCGACGTGCAGGTAGTACTGATCGACGGGTCCGGCCGCTCCCGGCACTTCCGAATGCAGCGGACGGACCTCGGCCGGGATGCGGCCGGACAGATCGGACGGGTCGGTGCCGATCCGGATGAACGGCCTTCTGACGGGCGTCGGTACCTGCCAGCCGATGCGGATCTGACGGCGGGGGTCGGCACCGAAGGCCAGGTGACGGGCGAAGGGTGCGACCGACGCTCCGTCCGCGGTGGAGTTGGTGGTGGCCAGCGTCGGGCCGGTGCCGGCGGACGCGGCCGAGCCGAGCAGGCTGGGACCGGCGAGGAGGGCTCCTGCACCGAGGGCACCGGCGCGGAACACGCTACGGCGGGACGGGCGCTGAGACATCAGCCATTCGTGCTGCTCGGCCATGCTCATGCGCTCGGCGAGGCGGTCGGGAATCCCCATACGTGGTGTCTTCACGACATGTGACACTTGACTGATCAACTCACGCGACGTGATACCCCAGGTGAATGAATTCCTACGGTTTGCGGCTGAAATGGTAAACATGTCGCGTGAGTTCATGGCCGGGGCGCTGGTGGGATGCCGGTGTTACTGCGACACCGGTGTTACTGCGATACCGGTGTTACTGAGACAGCAGCGGGATCAGCGCGTGGATGTCGGCGAGCGCTCGGAGCTGGTCGGTGAGATGGGTGCAGGTCGTCGGTCCGATCATGTCGGCGCGCAGCATCTCGCGGAGCCCCGTCAGGCGCTCACCGACCAGACGGGTGGCACTTGCCGCGGCGGCCGGGCAGTCGGGGCCTGGCAGGACATGGGGTGTCGCGCCGGCCGAACTGATCGTCCCGGTGGCACGGTCGACCGTCGTGTGGACGGCGTATTCGTGGATCACTTTCTGAGTGCCGTCCGGTTCGCAGAACGTGTCGCGAAAAAGTCCCTCGACGGTCACAATGCCGAGGTGTGGGCCAGGCACCACGTCGAGCCTGCGCCGACGTCGGATGCTCCCCGGCGGCAGGTCAGGCATCGTGTGCCAGCCCAGCGGATCGGTCGCGTCCGCCAGCTCCGGGGCGGATGGTCCCACGCCGAGGAGGGAGAAGCGGCCTTCGCGGTGGCTCATATCCATCTCGCCGCCGGCCTTCCAGCCCGCGCAGACGTCCGTGGGTGGCATGACCGTGTTCCGCGGCCGTTCCCCGGAGACGCGTGCGATGGCTGATCCAGAGATCAACGTGACCACCGGTACTTCGTCGAGGAGGAGTCCGAGCAGGGTGCCGTCGGCGGTGAGGTGGGGCGCGGCCTGGTCCAGCGCTGTGCGGAAGCCCGAACCGGCACGAACGCCGACCAGTGTGTCACTGCCTGGCATCGCCGGTTCGCAGTGGACCTCGGTCACCAGACGCCCACCGAAGTAGTCGATGGTGACGCGGGTACTCGCCTCGGCTACGAGCTCTGCATCCCAGCCGGTATCACTGGCTGTGCCTGCCTGGTATCTGGTTGGCGGGTTTGCGGTTGGCAGGCTTTTCGTCGTGCGTATGTCGCGGGCCCTGCCGACGAGGACGAGCGGACCTTCGAGTCCGTCCGGACGCAAAGCATCCACCGAGCTGGTTCGACGTACCGAACCCGGGATGCGCGGCGGCGTGCCCGCGGCTGGTCCGACGGTCCCTGGCCACAGAAGAACACTGGTCACTCTTCCAAGGGTTAGCAGCCAGGACGGGCCGACGCACGCTCGAAGCCTTGATCCGGTGCCGGAAGTCGGCAATGTCACGTCCCCCGTGACGCCTTCATGATTGTTTCGCGGTGTTCCCCGACGCGCGGCGAACGTCTCGATCTAGGAGTCTCGTAGCGGGCCGGGCGTCGG
>NZ_CAUVXO010000051.1:3637-4525 GCF_963555865.1 Protofrankia sp. Cr1 | reverse complement strand
TGTGTGGTAAGTCTTGATCATACCGAAGCCCTCAACGCGACCGAAGCCGCGTACCTACAAGAGCGGCCGCCATAGCGACCGATTCCACCTACTGTCGGACGACATTCGGCTGAATGGTAGGTGGTTCCGGTCATCAGGATAGCCTTAACGACCTACGCACCCCGGCCCCGTCACCCGGATTCTGTTCACCGGCGGCATCAAAGTAGCCGGGACACACCGTCCGTTACCCGACATCGCCTGCATCGTGTCGATCTCCCCGGCGGCCTCGGCCCGCTCCCACTCCGCGACGTCACCTCGTGAGCCGGCGTTGACCTGGCTGACCCCAACGGACTATGACTCGACAGGTGAATAGTGCCGGATCCGCTGAAACACGAGCCCGTTTCGACCATGCGGCCAGCGCGTTCGCGTCGCTCGTGGCAGGGATCACCGATGACCGTTGGGCGGCCCCGGCGCTGGGCGAGTGGTCAGTACGCGACCTGGTCGGGCACGGCAGCCGGGCGCTGTCGACCGTGGCGACCTACCTTGGGACGCCGAGCCCCCCAGCCGATGTGGACGCCGGCACCGGAGTCGATTGTGTGGATGCGGTCGGCTACTACCTGGCGGTGCGTGGCGGCCTCGGCGACCCCGCGGCCGTGACCCAACGTGGTCGGGATGCCGGCGCGGCACTCGGCGACGATCCGTCCGGCGCGGTCACGACGCTGGCCACCCGGGTGCGCCAGCTGGTGCGCGAGAGTCCCGACGACGCGGTCGTCACCACCCCGGTCGGCGCCATGAGGCTGGTCGACTACCTGCCGACCCGGACCTTCGAGCTCACCGTCCACACCCTGGATCTGGCTCGTGTACTGGGCAGCCGGCCACCGGCGGCGTTGGGCATCGCCGTCGGTGGCA
>NZ_CAUVXO010000051.1:0-3174 GCF_963555865.1 Protofrankia sp. Cr1 | reverse complement strand
GTCTGCTGCTCGCCGCCGAGATCGCCGTGACCCTGCCCGACGCCGCCGACATCCTCCTCCTGCTCACCGGACGCGCCGACCTACCCGCCGGCCTGAGCGTGGTCTGATACCAGCGCCTCGTAGAGGCGGGCGGTTTTTTCGGCTACCGCCGGCCAGCCGAACTCGGTGACGGCGCGGTCCCGGCCGGCTTGGCCCATGGCTGCGGCGCGTGCCGGGTCGGTGAGCAGTTCGTTGACGGCGGCGGCCAGCGCCGCGGGGTCATCGGGTGGTACGAGCAGCCCGGTCACGCCGTCGTCCACCACTTCGGGGATGCCCCCGACCCGGGAGGCGACCACAGCCGTGCTGCACGCCATGGCCTCGAGGTTGACGATCCCGAGCGGCTCGTAGACCGACGGGCAGACGAAGACGGTCGCATGCGAGAGCAGCTGGATGACCTCGGGCTTGGCAAGCATGCCGGAGATCCACACAACACCCTTGCGGACGTCACGTAGCCCGTCGACCAGGTCGGTGACCTCGGCCAGTAGCTGCGGGGTGTCGGGCGCGCCCGCGCAGAGCACCAGCTGAGCCCGAGGGTCGAGCTCGGCCGCGGCCCGCAGCAGCACCGGCACTCCCTTCTGCCGGGTGATCCGACCGACGAAGACCACCGACGGCTGCCCCGGGTCCACCCCGTGGCGGGCCAGGACATCGGTCGCGGGGTCCGGCGCGTATTCGTCGGTGTCGATCCCGTTGCGGATGACGTGGACCTTCGCCGGATCGACCGCCGGGTAGGCCGACAGGACATCGGCTCGCATGCCCTGGCTCACCGCGATGACCGCCGCGGCTGACTCGATGGACACCCGTTCGCACCATGATGACAGTGCGTAGCCACCGCCGAGCTGTTCGGCCTTCCACGGCCGCTGCGGCTCAAGAGAATGCGAGGTCATCACGTGCGGGATCCCGTAGAGCAGGGATGCCAGATGCCCGGCAAGGTTGGCGTACCAGGTGTGGGAATGTACCAGGTCCGCGTCGGCGACGGCAGCCGTTGCGGACAGGTCGGCCGACACAGTCCGCAACACCTCACCCGCGTCCGCGAGCTGGTCCCACGGCCGGTGCGCGCGTACCGCGATGCCGTCCGAGCCCGGCCGGTCGGCCCCCTGGCAGTGCACGGTCAGGTTCACCAACCGGGAGACTTCGCGGGCGAGGTACTCGACGTGCACTCCGGCGCCGCCGTAGACCTCCGGCGGGTACTCCCTGGTCAGCAACGAGACGCGCATTACCTGCCCTTCAGTGCTCCAGGGATTGCGGCCTGCGGGCGCGCGATCTGGCGATCGTCGCGCGCCCTTTGGCCCTTCAGCGTTCCAGGGATTGCGGCCTGCGGGCGCGCGATCTGGCGATCGTCGCGCGCCCTTTGGCCCTTGCGTGCTCCAGCGACTTCGAGCTCACTCGGTGATTGTCACGCCCTTGCCGACGACCGTGACGCCATCGGGGCTGACCGTGAACCCGCGGGCGGTGTCGTGTTCCTTGTCCACCCCGACCTGCCCACCTTCGGGTACCACCACGTTCTTGTCGAGGATCGCGTTGCGGACCACGGCATGCCGTCCGATGACCGTGTTATCCAGTATGACCGCATTTTCGACCTGCGCCCAGGAGTTCACCCGTACCCCGGGCGACAGGACTGACCGGCGCACCAGCCCGCCAGAAATGATCACTCCGTTGCTGACGACGCTGTTGAGCGCCATGCCGGTCCGGCCCGGTTCCTCGTGGACGAATTTTGCCGGCGGCAGGGACGGGACGTTCGTCAGGATCGGCCAGTGCCGGTTGTAGAGGTTGAACACCGGGTCGAACGCGCACAGGTCCATGTGCGCGTCGAAATAGGAGTCGAGGGTGCCGACGTCGCGCCAGTAGCCCCGATCCCGTTCGCTTGCTCCGGGCACCTCGTTCTCGGTGAAGTCGTAGACCTGCGCGACACCTTCTTTGGTCAGCATCGGGATGATGCTGCCGCCCATGTCGTGGACGCTGTCGTCGTCGTCCGCGTCGGCCCGCAGCGCCTCGATCAGGACGTCCGTGGAGAAGACGTAGTTGCCCATGGACGCGTACGTCTCATCGGGACTGTCGGGCAGGCCGGGCGGATCCGCCGGCTTCTCAAGGAAGGCGTCGATCGTCCGGCCGTCCGCACCGGGGCGGATCACACCGAGTTGCCTACCCTCCATTCGGGGCACACGCAGCCCCGCGACGGTCACCCCGGCCCTGTTGGCCAGGTGCTGCTCGACCATCTGGCGCGGATCCATCCGGTAGACGTGGTCGGCGCCGAACACGACCACGATATCCGGTTGATCATCGTAGATGAGGTTCAGCGACTGGAGGATCGCATCCGCGGACCCCGTGTACCACCGGGGGCCGAGTCGTTGCTGCGCAGGTACCGGTGTGACGTAGTTGTCGAGCAGATTGCTCATGCGCCAGGTCGTGGTGATGTGGCGGTCCAGGCTGTGGCTCTTGTACTGCGTGAGAACACAGATCCGCAGGTAGCCTGCGTTGGCCAGGTTCGACAGGACGAAATCGATCAATCGGTAGAGGCCGCCGAACGGGACGGCCGGCTTGGCGCGGTCGGCGGTGAGCGGCGCGAGCCGCTTGCCCGCACCACCGGCCAGCACGACGCCGAGCACTCTTGGCGTTGACATCCCACACCTCCCCGGGGTGGCGATCGATGATCGGCTGGGAATCGATGATCGGCTGGGACCGGCAAGGACCGACTTCGGGCGGTCCAGCCGGTATTTTCTGAGCCTAACAACGCATAGCTAATTGCGATGTTCAACCCAGAAGGCCGCAGGGCCCGTCCCACCACCAGGCCTACGCTGACCACCCTGGACGCACCGAGCCAGACACGAGCCGGACACCCGTCAAAAAGATCATCTGTTGTGATTGGGACAAACCTGTCCCCAGGTTGTGTTCATGACGTCAGGTCGATGTCCCGTGGTTGGCGTCCCCGGTCTGGGCCTGTCTATGCGTGCGCTATGCGACTGGTCTTGCGGGATGGATCTTGCGTGGCGGGCCCGCTGCGGTGGGCCTCAGGTGCTGGTCCTGGTCAGGTCGTAGACGGTCGTACCGCCGATCGTTGCCGGGCTGAAATTCTGTTGGACCCACGCGGCGATGGCACTGGCCGGGCTATCGGACTGGCTGCCGCCCATCCCCATCCCC
>NZ_CAUVXO010000050.1:20328-22171 GCF_963555865.1 Protofrankia sp. Cr1 | reverse complement strand
CTGGAGAGCAGCCCGTCCACGGAAGGGAGCGCGTACGTGCCGCGAATCGTCATCCTCGGAGGAGGCCCCGGAGGGTATGAGGCGGCGCTTGTCGGTGCCGAGCTCGGGGCATTTGTCACGCTCATCGATTCGGATGGGACGGGGGGTGCCTGTGTTCTCACTGACTGTGTTCCGTCCAAAACGTTGATCGCCACATCGGCGGCGATGACCGCACTGGCCGCGGCCCCCTCGCTCGGTGTTCGGCTACGTGACGGGGGTTTCGTGCTGCCCGAAGCGGGCTGGGATGCCCGCGCGACACCCGGCCCCGGGCTTCCCGCCGGCGTCAGCGTTGACATTGAGCGGGTCTATGCCCGGGTGCGTGGGCTGGCGCAGGCGCAGTCCCGGGACATCGAGACCCGGCTGGAGAAGGAGGCCGTCCGGGTCGTGCACGCCCACGGGCGGCTGGTCGGTCCGCATGCCGTCGAGGTCGATTCCGGCGAGGCCTTCTTCGGTGACATCGTGCTGATCGCCACCGGCGCGTCGCCGAGGATCCTGCCGGCGGCGACACCCGATGGTGAGAGGATTCTCACCTGGCGCCATCTCTACGACCTCGACAGGCTGCCCGAGCATCTGATCGTGGTCGGGTCCGGTGTCACCGGCGCCGAGTTCGCCAGCGCCTACCGGGCGCTCGGGGCGCAGGTGACGCTTGTCTCCTCCCGCGACCGGGTACTGCCCGGTGAGGATCCCGACGCGGCCCGGGTGCTGGAGGATGTCTTCCAGCGCAGGGGCGTCACCGTGCTGGGCCGGTCCCGGGCAACGGCGGCCCGCCGGGTCACCGGCGGGGTAGAAGTGGATCTCGACGACGGCAGGATCATCAGCGGCAGCCACGTCCTGATGGCGGTCGGATCGGTACCGCGCACCTCCGACATCGGCCTGACCGATGTCGGGATTCGACGCAGCGCCACCGGTCACATCGAGGTCGACCGGATGTCGAGAACGTCGGTGCCCGGCGTGTACGCCGCCGGTGACTGCACCGGTGTACTGCCGCTGGCGTCCGTCGCCGCCATGCAGGGCAGGATCGCGATGTGGCACGCGCTCGGTGAGGCGGTCACCCCACTGCGGTTGGGCACCGTGTCGTCGAACATCTTCACCGAACCGGAGATCGCGACCGTCGGCATCTCCCAGCGGATGATCGAATCAGGCGCGGTTGCTGCTCACACCACGGTCCTCCCGCTCGCCCGGAACCCGCGCGCGAAGATGGAGGCCGTCACTGACGGCTTTGTCAAACTGTTCTGCCGGCCCGGTAGCGGCAGCATCCTGGGCGGGGTCATCGTGGCGCCGCGGGCATCAGAACTGATCTTTCCGGTGTCGCTGGCGGTCGCCAATGGTCTGACCGTCGACCAGGTCGCCCACACGTTTGCGATCTATCCCTCGGTTTCCGGTTCCTTGTCCGAAGCCGCACGGATCGCCATCCCCCGGGACCTGTTCGCGGGGTTCTAGATGTCCTCGTCTTCCTCGGGTGGGACGACCGGTGGAAAGCCGTGCTGGACGAGGCGTCGGTTACGGAAGTGACCGGCGGTGGCGAATCCGAGCCCCACCGCCGCGGCCAGCAGGAAGATCGAAATGGTGAGCCGGACGTCCAGCCGCCCGGGCAACAGTGCGAACACGATCGCGAACGGCACCATGAGCAGCGGCAGGCGGGAAGCCTGCCGGACCTGCCACCGCGGACCCGTCAGATCGTGCGACACCCATGACGAGTACTGCGGTGGCAGCGTCCCACCCACCAGGTAGTACACCCGACCGGTCAGGGGCGGACGCGGCTCCCGGACGGGCTGCGGGCTGGCGGGCGTTGGGCTGGCGGGCG
>NZ_CAUVXO010000050.1:14263-19846 GCF_963555865.1 Protofrankia sp. Cr1 | reverse complement strand
CCAGCCTACGAACAGATTCCGTCTAGTCCTTGATCTCACACAGGACGGCGCCGCTGGAGACGACGCCGCCGACGGTCGCGGCGAGCCCGGTCACGGTACCCGCCCGATGCGCGGTGATCGGCTGCTCCATCTTCATCGCTTCCAGGACGACGACAAGGTCGCCGGGCTCGACCGTGTCGCCGTCACTGACGGCGATCTTGACGATGGTGCCCTGCATGGGGCTGGTCAGGGCGTTGCCGGTGACGGCGCGCGCGGCTTTCGAGCCGGAGCGTCGCCGGGGCGGGGCGGTGCGACCGGGCGCCGGGCCGGCCGCGGCTCCGAAGCCCGCGGGTAGGACGACCTCAAGGCGTCGGCCGCCGACCTCGACCACCACCGACTCCCGTTCCGCCGGCCCGGTGTCGGCATCCACCCCGCCGGTGAAGACCGGGATGGTGTTGTCGAACTCGGTCTCGATCCAGCGGTTGTGTATGCGGAACGGCTCGGTCGCGTCGGCCGGTGCGAACGCCGGGTCCCGTACGACGGCGCGATGGAACGGCAGCACCGTGGCCATGCCGTCGACGACCATCTCGTCCAGCGCGCGGCGGGCGCGCTCCAGCGCTTCGGTTCGGGTCGCGCCGGTGACGATCAGCTTGGCGAGCAGCGAGTCAAAGGCGCCGCCGATGACGGCGCCGGACTCGATGCCGGCGTCGACCCGCACGCCCGGGCCGGTGGGCGCGACAAACCGGGTGACCGTGCCCGGGGCCGGCAGGAAGTTACGCCCCGGATCCTCGCCGTTGATACGGAACTCGATCGAGTGCCCTCGCGGAGTCGGGTCCGCCGGGTCGAGCGCTTCGCCTTCGGCGATGCGGAACTGCGCACGGACGAGGTCGACGCCGCTGGTCTCCTCGGTGACCGGATGCTCGACCTGCAGCCGGGTGTTGACCTCAAGGAAGCTGATCATTCCGTCCCGGGCGACGAGGAACTCGACCGTGCCCGCACCGACGTAGCCGGCCTCCCTGCAGATGGCCCGGGATGCCTCATAGAGTGAGGTGTGCTGTTCCTCGGTGAGGAACGGAGCCGGGGCCTCTTCGACGAGTTTCTGGTAGCGGCGCTGCAACGAACAGTCCCGGGTGCCGACCACGACGACGGTGCCGTGGTTGTCAGCGAGGATCTGGGTCTCGACATGGCGTGGCTGGTCCAGGTAGCGCTCGACGAAGCACTCGCCCCGGCCGAAGGCGGCGGTGGCCTCCCGCACCGCGCTTTCGAAGAGCTCGGGTAGGTCGTCGGCATTCCACGCGACCTTGAGCCCGCGCCCGCCGCCACCGAAAGCAGCCTTGATGGCGACCGGCAGGCCGTACTGATCCGCGAACGCCACGACCTCCGCGACGCCGGCGACCGGGTCGGCCGTGCCGGGCGCGAGCGGCGCACCCACGGCCAGGGCGATGTGGCGGGCGGCGGTCTTGTCGCCCAGGCGCCGGATGGCCTCGGGCGGTGGGCCGATCCAGGTCAGGCCCGCGGCGACGACCGCCCCGGCGAAGTCGGCGTTTTCCGAGAGGAACCCGTACCCGGGGTGGACGGCGTCGGCGCCACTCACCCGAGCGATGTCGAGAATCTTGTCTATCCGTAGATAGGAGTCGCCCGGTGTGCTGCCCGAGAGGGCGTACGCTTCGTCGGCAATTCGGACGTGGAGCGCATCGATATCGGGTTCGGCGTACACCGCGACACTTGCGTATCCAGCGTCCCGGCACGCGCGGATGACCCGGACAGCGATCTCTCCCCGGTTGGCGATGAGGATCTTACGCACGTTTCTCCCGTCCTCGTTCAGGGTGGCTGAGTTTAGGGCGCCCGGCAATAGGGACGCGGCGTCGCGGGGACCTGGGCAGCTGTTGCCGGCGGCGGGCGTTCAGCGAGGGTTCTCAGCCGCGGACCGTGGGTTACCAGTCGGCTCGGGTGCGGACACCCTGCGTGAAACCGGTTTGCCGCCACGTGTTCGGGCCGGAATGCACGTTCTGGCGGAACGTCGCGGCCCGGTCGGTCCAACCCGACGGCGCCGCCGACTCGGGCGGTGGCACCGCTGCCCGCAGGCGGACCACCGCGACCAACGCGGCAATCTCCTCGGCGGATGCGTTCGCCGGCACAAGCCGCAGATATGGACGGGTCGGGCCGTCGCCGCTGTTGTCCACCTGACGCTTGCTGTCCACCTGACGCTCCCTTCATGAACGTGCGAGCTGCACCTAGCGGCCCAAAGGCGATGCGATCGTGGTTCTTCTCGCATCGCCGGAGGCCGAAGTCCCCGGGTCGCCAGCGGGCCAACGGGCCAACGGGCGCACGATGATCGTCAGATCGCGCGCCCGCAGGCCGCAGTCCCCGGGGCGGCACTAAAGCGGAATGTTTCCGTGCTTCTTGGGCGGGAGCGACTCCCGCTTGGTCCGCAGCAGTCGCAGGGCTCGGATCACTTCGCGGCGGGTGACCGACGGGGTGATCACCGCATCCACATACCCGCGTTCGGCGGCGATGTAGGGCGTGGCGAAGTGCTCGGTGTAGTCCGCGATCAGTTCCGCGCGGCGGCTTTCCGGGTCGGCGGCGGACGCGAGCTCCCGACGGTAAATGATGTTTACAGCGCCCTGGGCGCCCATCACCGCGATTTCCGCGGTCGGCCAGGCCAGGTTGATGTCGGCCCGCAGGTGCTTCGACCCCATGACGTCGTATGCACCCCCATAGGCCTTGCGGGTGATGATAGTCACCTTCGGGACCGTGGCCTCGGCGTAGGCATAGATGAGCTTCGCGCCCCGACGGATGATTCCGTTCCACTCCTGCGAGGTACCGGGCAGGAAGCCGGGAACATCGACCAGGGTGATTATCGGAATGTTGAACGCGTCGCACGTCCGGACGAAGCGTGCCGCCTTCTCACTGGCATCGATGTCGAGGGTGCCGGCGAAATGCATCGGCTGGTTGGCGACGACGCCCACCGAACGCCCGTCGACCCGTCCGAAGCCGCAGATCATGTTCTGCGCGAACTGGGCGTGGACCTCGAGGAAGTCGCCCTCGTCGAGCACGTATTCGATCACCGTGTGCATGTCGTACGGGGTGTTGGGCGAGTCCGGGATGAACACGTCCAGCTCGGCGGTGACCTCCGCCTGGACATCGGTCACCTCGGCGAAGCCGGGCGGGTCGGTCATGTTGTTCGACGGCAGGAACGCCAGCAGTGCCTTGGCGGTTTCCAGGCAGTCGAGCTCATCCGCGGCCTGGAAGTGGGCGACACCGCTGCGGGAGTTGTGGGTGTGCGCGCCGCCCAGCTCCTCCATGCCGACGTCCTCGCCGGTCACGGTCTTGATGACGTCCGGGCCGGTGATGAACATGTGGCTGGTTTTGTCGACCATCAGCGTGAAGTCGGTGATGGCGGGGGAGTAGACGGCACCGCCGGCACACGGACCCATGATCAGTGAGAGCTGCGGGACGACGCCCGATGCCATCACGTTGCGATAGAAGATCTCGCCGTAGAGCCCGAGCGAGACCACGCCCTCCTGGATGCGCGCGCCACCCGAGTCGTTGATGCCCACCATCGGGCAACCGGTCTTGAGCGCCAGGTCCATGACTTTCACGATTTTCTCGCCGAAGACCTCGCCCAGGCTGCCGCCGAAAACGGTGAAGTCCTGGCTGAACACACACACCTGGCGGCCGTCTACAGTGCCGTAGCCCGTTACCACCCCGTCACCGTAGGGACGGTTCTGCTCGAGTCCGAAGTCATGCGCGCGGTGTCGGGCGAACGCGTCGGTCTCGACGAACGACCCGGGGTCGAGGAATGCCTCGATTCGCTCACGGGCTGTCATCTTGCCCTTGGCGTGCTGGGCGTCGACGGCCCGCTGGGAACCGGCGTGTACCGCGTCGTCGTTGACCCGCTTCAACTCGGCGATCTTGCCGGTGGCTGTCAGAAGATCGGGTACCGAACCCTGCGCGGGGTTCTCAGCGGGAACAGGAAGTACCATGCCGGGCAGCGTACGGCGGGTACGGCCCCACGTGCTCGATTCGCGCGCGGAGGGCACAAACCCGCGCCCGCGCGCGACGCGTCGGCGTCCCAGCCCGCCAACCTGAGGTCAGCGAACCCGAGGCCAGTCAACCCGAGGCCAGTCAACCCGAGGCCAGTCAACCCGAGGCTCGCCACCATAACGCTCCGGTAACACGTTCGTCGGTGGCACCCTGGCTGACATGCGGACATCGAAAACACAGCCACGGCGGCTGCCACTGGACGCCGGCCTGCTGGCGGCGGCTCTCGCCGACGACGGCCTGGACGTACAGGTAGTCGGGGAGACCGGCTCGACCAACGCCGATCTGGTGGCGGCCGCGAAAGCCGGCGCCGGTGAAGGACGGGTGCTCGTCGCCGAGCTGCAGTGGGCGGGGCGGGGGCGCCTGGAGCGGTCCTGGGTTTCACCGGCGGGCGCGGGGCTCACGTTTTCGGTGCTGCTGCGGCCAACCGTGCCGGCCGGAGCGCTCGGCTGGCTGCCGCTGGTAACCGGCGCCTCGCTGGTTGCCACGCTGCGCCGGTTGGCGGGCATCCCGGCCGTTCTCAAGTGGCCCAACGACGTCCTGGTGGACGGCGCCAAGCTGGCGGGAATCCTTGCCGAGGCTGTTCCCTGCCAGCCCGCAACGGCGGCAGTGATCGTCGGGGTCGGCCTGAACGTCGAGACGGATGTCGATGAGCTGCCCCCGGGAGCAACCAGCGTGGCGCTCTGCCAGCGGCGGGGGTCACGCCCGGCCGTGGGCCGGGGGGAACTGCTGATCGAGCTGCTGCGGGACGTCGCCGCCACATACCGGGCCTGGCTGGCCGAGCCGGGCCGCGCCGTCGACGCCTACCGCTCGGTGTGTGCGACGCTCGGCCGGGCGGTGCGGGTCGAGCTGCCCGACGGCGCCGTCGTTGTGGGCACCGCCACAGACGTGGACGTCCACGGCCGCCTTGTCGTGGACGGCCGGGCTTTCGCCGCTGCGGACGTTGTTCACCTGCGCTGACGCCGAGCCGGTCGACCCTCGGGCCCGCCCGGTGCGGCGATGGTGAGACGATCGGCCGTGTGGGATTTCCAGAGAGCATTCTCACCAGTGACGAAGAGGTTGTCCTACACCTCCATCCACACTGGATCAGACTGGTCGCGCCGGTCAGCGCGTTTGTCGTCGTTCTCGGCCTGACCCTGTTCGGTGTACTGGCGATCCCGGCGGGCTCGTTCCAGCACCCGGCGCAGTGGGTCCTCATCACGGCTGCGGCGGCCCTGCTCCTTTTCACCAGCCTGCGGCCGTGGTTGCAGTGGATCACGACACGCTATGTGGTGACGACGGAGCGCGTTGTCATCCGGACGGGAATTCTTTCCCGCACCGGCCGGGACATCCCGCTCCAGCGGCTCAACGATGTCTCGTTCCACCATTCGTTCGTCGAGCGCCTCCTGGGATCCGGCACACTGACCATCGAAAGCGCCGGCGAACGGGGTCAGGTGGTACTGGCGAACCTGCCCCGGGTCGAAGAGGTGCATACAACCCTCTACCGGCTGGTCGAGGACATCGAGGTCCGGCGCCGAGGGCCGGCCGGCGCCGATGCTGACGCCGACGGCTATGGCCGGT
>NZ_CAUVXO010000050.1:10771-13817 GCF_963555865.1 Protofrankia sp. Cr1 | reverse complement strand
GGTAGGTGGCCGGGTCAGGCCAGCGGGTCGAACCGCTTCCACCACTGGTAGAGGGATGCGGCGTCGGTGTCCGCGGCGGCGAAGCTGACCAGGTCCGAGTCGTAGCTCCAGAACATCACAAACTGCCCACTGTGGTAGTAGCACAGGAGCGCGCCGGCATCGACGCTGGAATTGCTGCCCACCTGCCAGGTTCCGACGCTGGAACGGCCGTTCTCGCAGGTGCCCTCGTCGTTGATCTGACCGGACCGGTAGTCGACGTCGTTGCGCAGGGATCTCGCGGTGTAGTAATGGAACGCGATGACGGTTGTGCCGTTGCTCGCCGCGCACTTCAGCGACGCGTCGACGTCGGAGTCCTCGCCATCCGGATTCGCCTCGCAGTCGGTCATTTCGGCGGGATCGAGCACTGCCGACAGCCTGCGTTGGGCCACGGTCAGCCCGGCGGCGGAACCGCTGGCCGATGCGGATGCGGATGCGGATGGTGATGGTGATGGTGATGCCGACGAGGTGGGCCGCGACGTGTCGGCCGGTCCGGTCGGGATCGCCGGCAGGGTTCGGCTTGCGGTCGGGTTGGGGTTGGGTTTGTCCGAACGTGTCATGGTAAATGCGATCACCGGGATGCTGACGGCGAGGGCCAGGAGCGCGACGATCACTCCGACCATGGCGGTGGGTCGCCAGCGCGACGGCCGCCGCTGCGGCGGTCCGCCTGGGTAACCGTCTGGCGGCGGGTACGCGCCTGGCGGCGGGTACGGACCCGAGGGCGGCTGCTCGCCGAACGGGTAGCCCGCGGTCGGCGGGTACTGATCCCGGGGTGCGGACGGGTTGGGGCCAGCGGCCATGCCGGCGGCGGATGCCGGCAGGACGCGGGTGGCGTGGAGGGCCGGTTCCGGTCTCAGCGCGGGTCCCGCGGTCGCGGTGGTCGCGGTCAGCAGGGCGCCCAGCGCTATCGCGGCCTGGGGGTCGTCGGCGGGCCGGGGCCGGACGCCAGTCATCTCCGCCAACAGCGCCGAAATCCGTGGGATGCGGGTCGAACCGCCGACAAGAAAGATCGCGGTGAGCTCGCCGGGTCGGACCCCCGCGTTCTGCGCTGTGCGGAGCAACTCCGTCACGGTCGCGCGTAGGTCACCTTCGATCGACGCTTCCAGGTCCGCCCGGGTGACCTTGATGTCACCGATGGATCCGCCTACCGCGACAGTGCAGACGGTGGTTGTCGACAGTGCTTCCTTGGCCGCCACAACCTGCTGGCGCAGTTGGTGGTGGCGCTGGCGCGTGGATGGACTCAGGTCGGCCCACAGTGCGTCCCATCCACGTGAGTCAACTGTGCGTGCCCGTTCTGCCACTCGACGGAGGAGGATGTCGTCGATGTTCTCGCCACCAAAGGCGGGATTGCCGCCGGGTTCCCCGCGGATTTCGAATCCGTTGGGTGTCGCGGTGAGAATCGTCGTCGCGAGGGTCGTGGCGCCCAGGTCGTACACGGCAACGGCCGTGCCCGCGCGGATGCCGGCCGGATCGGCATGCCAGCGTGCCGCCGCGATCGGTTCCGGGAGCAGCACGATGTCGGTGAGCCCCGCCCTGGCAGCGGCCGCCCGGAGTTTGTCGATCTCCGTTGACGCCCAGCGGACCGGCGCGGTGAGGACAACCTGGCCCGGCGGTGGGCCCGGAGCACGGCGGGTCGCCTCGTGCAGAACCTGGCGCAGGACGGCGGCGATCAGTTCGATCGTGGGGATGGTCATTCCGGCGAGCTGGACCTGATCGGTCGTCTCCAGCGCCCGTAATGGATGGCGCTGGGCGCGGTCGGGATGCGCGGCCGCGACCTCCACGGCCGCGGTACCGGTTAACAGCCGTCCGTCATTACTCAAGGTGACCACTGCTGGCATTGGCCCGTCCGGCCCGAGTCGCAGGGATACCCCGCGGCCGTCCACGTCGACGCAGGCGGACGTGCAGCCTGTGCCGAGGTCGACCGCGAGTGTCAGGCCGGTTGCCACATCTCCCCCGCATCCTCGGACGTTCTCGAGCCTGCGCCCATTATCGCGCGGCTGGAAAAACCGTCCCGATCCGGTGCTCGCGGTGCTCGCGGTGTTCCGGGATCAGGTCGTCGGCTGTTCCGCTAGTGCTAGGGGAACAGCGGCCTGCGGGCGCGTGATCTGATGATCGTCGCACGCCCGTTGGCCCGCTTGGCCGTGGACGGCATAGGGAATGATCAGATCGTCGACGATCCGTTCCATGAACGCGGCGTCCACGACTTCACCGGACAGCAGAATCCGTTGCAGGACGAGTGCCGGTCCGAGCTCGATGAGCATCGCGTGGTCGGCACCGGCGCCGATCTCCCCGCGGGCGATACCACGGTGCACGATGACATCGGCCGCGGCTTTGCGTTGGGCGAGTAGCCCATTACGCAGAGCGTCCCGCAGCTCGGAATTACGGGGCATTTCCGACACCAGCTCGGCCATGATTCTGCCGCGATCATCGCCGATGGCATCCCGGTACGAGGAGAGGAACGCCAGCATGTCCGTGCGGAACGAGCCGGTGTCGGGAACGGGTACGGACTGCTCGGCCATTGTCGTGATCGCGTCCATGACCAGGGCGACCTTGGAAGGCCAACGGCGGTAGATCGTGGCTTTGCCGGCTTTCGCCCGGGTGGCCACCCTGTCCATGGTGACCCCGTCGTAGCCCACCTCGGCGAGTAGCTGGAGGGTGGCACGACGGATTGCGCCGTCCCGTGACTCATCCCGCGGACGACCCCCGGGACGGGCGTCAAGCGTAGGCCGCACCACGGCGTCCCCCTGTGACCTAGGCTTCCTGAGGCCCCGGGCAGCACAAATCATGATCACGCTGCCTTCCGCCAACCGGTCTCAACCGAACGCGTGTCATCCGGTGACCGTCGACGCGTTCCGTCTGCCGTCCCAAGCCGCGACGCCGACGAGAAGGAAACGTGCGGGCTCGTCCGAGAGCGTAGCGCATCCCAGGCTGACGGGAACCAATCAGAATCGGAACGGCGGTTCCTGTTTCGATCCTGATTGGTTACCTCGGCTTGGCCCTCGGTTCTTGG
>NZ_CAUVXO010000050.1:5734-10295 GCF_963555865.1 Protofrankia sp. Cr1 | reverse complement strand
CCTAGGCGCGGCCGGCCGGCTCGGGGACGCTGTGCCGACGCTGCGCATCGGCTGCGGCGTGCAGCAGCGCTTTCGGGTCGTCGGGGTGCAGGAACACCCACCGCTTGTATGCCCAGAATCGGAAGATGGTGCCGAGCCCGGTGCCGACCACGTTTGCGGCCAGGTTGAGCTCAAGCACGCCGTGCAGGTTCAGCACATGGCTGGCAAACCCGACGCATCCCAGGGCGATTGCCAGGCCGATGGCGTTGAAGATGACGAAAAGGGTGTATTCACGTCGTAGGCCCGTCCTGGCCCGGTGCGTGAACGACCAGTGCCGGTTGCCGACGTAGGCGCAGGTCGCGGCCACGATGGTGGACACGGTTTTCGCGCTGATCGGGTCCATGCCGACAAGCCCATGGCACAGGTTGAAGACGAGGACGTCAATGGCGTAGCAGGCGAGGCCGATCACGCCGAACTTCGCCATCTCGTGGTCGAGTACCGGCCAACGTGACTGCTTCGCGTTGGCCGCCACCGGTGCCACGCTCACTTCGGATGCTGTTGACCGATTTGTATCACCGGCTGAGCCTACAGACGGTTTCCACCGACTCATCCGCCACCCCCCTGGTTACGTGGGGCCGCCGGCCGTGCGAGCACATCCATGATCGCGTGACCGTCGGCCTGTCAAGTCCTTGGCGCCGCCGGTGACCGGAAAGATCACAATGAGGTCACCCTTGGCTGGATTGGTTCCCGCTCAGTGGCCCTCGAGAGCCCCGATCCCCTTTCCGATGCTTCGCGGGACAACGGAAGCCCGGCGTACGAGCGGACCCCGCGCCGTGCACGAAACGGTAGTCCGGGCGGCGATCTCACCGGCACGGGCCGGCTGCGGACGGGTGTACCGACAGTCGTAGCCGGGCGAGAACGCCCGACCCGCGATCGTCGGATCGTCCGCAGGGCCGATCCCTTGCGGCAAGTATGCCCCCTGCTTCGTTTGGTGACTCGATCGCGGGTCCGGTTGGCGCGACGTGGGTTCTGATCCGCGGTGGTCCGTACTGGTGGCGAAAACGGCGTGGTCGCGTCATCCTTGTTTCGGCCGGCTGTGGTGACGGCCCGCCACGCGGTGTCCCGGAGCGTTCCCAACCGGGTCGCGGCGGGGCGGCGTGCCGCACCGGTGGGTTCCCGGCGACGCTGCCGTGCACGAACGGACGAACGTGGTTCTGTTGTGTCCACCGCGCCGATGGAGGTTGCACCACGATGACCATGGTCGACAGCCGAGGCTCAGTGCGGGCCGCCGGCGCACGCACCACTACCACCACCGCTCACCTGGGTCCCGTCGGTCACTCGCGCACCGCCACGGATTCGATGGTGGAGCGTGCCGGGGCCTTCGCGGCCGCACGCCAGGCCGATGGCGCGCCGATGCGGGCGCGTCCGGCCAGGCCCGCGACCGGTGTCGCAGTCCTGGCCTGCATGGACGCTCGCCTGGACGTTCATGCGTTGCTGGGTCTGGCTGAGGGCGACGCGCATGTCCTGCGAAACGCCGGCGGCGTGGTCACCGACGACGTGATCCGTTCGCTGGCGGTCAGCCAGCACGAGCTCGGCACAACGGAGATCATCCTGTTGCATCACACCCAGTGCGGGATGATGACCATCACCGACGATGGATTTCGGGACAAGCTGTTCGAACACGCGGGGTTCCGCCCGGCCTGGCCCGTCCACACGTTCGCCAATCTTGAGGCGAGCGTCCGGGCGTCCATCTCGCGACTTCGCTCCGATCCCTTCCTCGTCACCTCGGGGTCGGTTCGCGGTTTCGTCTATGACGTGGCGAGCGGCACCCTGCACGAAGTCGTCGAGTGATCATTCTGGGGCCGCCGGCTCGGTCAGTGCTCCGGGGACGGAGGCCTCCGGGCGCGCGATCTGACGATCGTCGCGCGCCCTTTGGCCCTTTAGGCGGGCCGGCCCAAGGCGTGGTAGGCCCACCCGGCCGCGCGCCACGCGGCCGGGTCCAGGGCGTTACGGCCATCGATGATGATCGCGCCGGCGACCACCTGGGTGAGCGTGGCGGGGTCGAGTTCACGGAACTCGCTCCACTCGGTGAGGTGCAGCAGGATGTCGGCACCGACCGCGGCGTGGACGGCGTTGTTCGCGTAGGTCAGCTGGGGGTGAGCGGCGCGGCAGTTGGGGATCGCCGCCGGGTCATAGACGGTTACCGTGGCGCCGGCGCGGTGTAGGGCGCCCGCGACGTCGAGGGCCGGCGAGTCGCGGATGTCGTCGGAGCTGGGTTTGAACGCCGCCCCGAGAACGGCGATCTTCTTGTTGGCGACCGTCCCGCCCAGTAGCCGGGTGGTCAGGCTCACGGTTCTGGTGCGCCGACGCGAGTTGATGGCGTCGACCTCCGCGAGGAAGCCGAGCGCCCGGCCGACACCGAGCTCGTCCGCGCGGGCCTGGAACGCACGGATGTCCTTGGGTAGGCAGCCCCCACCGAAGCCGAGACCGGCGTGCAGGAACTGCCCGCCGATGCGACTGTCGTAGGACAGCGCGGTGGACAGGTCGGTGACGTCCCCACCGGTGACCTCGCAGATCTCCGCCATTGCGTTGATAAAAGAGATCTTGGTTGCGAGGAACGCGTTCGAGGCGAGCTTTACCAGTTCAGCAGTGGGATAGTCGGCAACGACAACCGGCACACCTGCGTTGATGAGGGCGGCGTAGACACGGCGCAGGACCGCCTCGGCAACCCGTGCTCTGGCCGGGTCGGGTGGCAGACCGAAGACCAGGCGGTCGGGCCGCAAGGTGTCGTCAATAGTGAAGCCTTCGCGCAGGAACTCCGGGTTCCACGCCAGCTCCACGGCGGGGGCCTCGGCGTCGAGCTGTCCCGCCAGTCGCATGGCCGTGCCGACGGGCACGGTGGATTTTCCGACGATGAGCGCCCCCGGCCGGATCCCAGCTCTGAGCAGCCCGGTGAGGGCGGCGTCAACATGGCGCATGTCGGCCGCATTCGCCCCGGGAAGTTGTGGAGTCCCTACACAGATGAAGTGGACGTCCGCGGTAGCGGCGGCGTCCGTCACGGACGTGGTGAAACGCAGGCGGTGAGCCTCCAGGTTCTTGCGCAGGAGCTCCTCCAGCCCTGGTTCGAAGAACGGCGTCTCGCCGGCGGCGAGACGTCTGATCCTGACCGGGTCCACATCAACGCCGACCACGTCGAATCCCAGTTCCGCCATGCAGACCGCATGGGTCGCGCCCAGGTAGCCGGTACCGATGACGCTCAGACGAAGATCGCTCGAGACTGCCATCTACGCACCCCAGCCCCGTTCCTTTATCCACGCCCCTCGTGCCGGTCGTTCTTATACCCGGTGTTCGGGCGTCGCGAACGGGAACCCGCTCTCCATTGCGTCGCCTCCCGACCGTCGATCATCCGGGCAGAAGATTCACAACAGGCTATTGTCGAGCGTTGACTGCGGCTGGGTCACCGCAGTGGCGCCCCGAGACGACGGGTGCCCGCGGGGGTGTGTGCTGGCACACCGGGTGCTGCTGCCGGTATGTCAGACGTTGCTTCCCGCATCCCGGGCATCGGCCCGCAGACAGCCGTGACACGCTCCGCGGCGACCCGGCGGTCAAGGAGGGTGTGGTCGAGGTTTCGACAGATGACGAGCGACGCCCCGGCGGCCAGGGGACAGAGCAGCCCGGCGAGAAGCCCCTGCGGCGTGTCATAACCGGCCGTCGTCAGGATGCGGTCGTGTTCGGAGAGGTCCCAGGCCCTGGCGTAGTAGCCAGCCAGTCGCACCAGGATCCGCTGGTTTGCCGGTGGACGCGGTGGCGTGAAGCGGTCGCCGTGGGCGAGAACCTCCCCGGCGAAGTCGAGTACTCCCGGCATGGGCCGGGCGAGCCGTCCGCCCATCGGGCGTAACGACAGGGCGACGACATCGCCCTGCTCGCCCGCCGCGAGCACGGCGTCGGCCGTCTGTTCGGTCAGGAACACCGCCGCCGGGGGATCGCTCTGATCGTCGGCGTCGGCGTCGGCGTCGGCGTCGGCGTCGGACCGGGTGACGGTGACGTGCGCGCCGGACGACCACGCTGCGAGGAGCACCACCGTGGTTTGCCAGTGCGGCGGCAGCGCGATGCGGATCGTGTCTCCCGGAGCGAGCCCGAGCGTGTCCACGAGCAGGTTCGCGGTCTTGGCAACCCAGTTGTCCACGGTGGCCGCGGACAGTTCGGTCCGCTCGCCGGTGGCATCGTCATAGAACGTCAGCAGTGGACGTGCCGAGTCGGCACGTACCCGGTGGGCGAGCAGCGCGGCGACCCCGTCCGCGCCGGCGGTGTCGGTCATTCCCGGGCGATCGGTCATGGCGGCGGGGTCGACGGCGTCTGGCGGTATCGCGGCGAGCGCGGCATCCAGAACGCGGTCCACCACGCCGTCAAGCAGACGTCCCGCCGGAGACGTCGATGCGGGCGACGTTGATGGTGTCATAGGACGTTCACGGTAGTTGACACCTCAGGGAAGCCGATGGGAATCGCGGTCACGCCGTGCAGGATGTGTTCGCGGGGGCGACCGTGGGCGGCGGAGGCGGGGCAGCTGCTGAGCCGGGGACAG
>NZ_CAUVXO010000050.1:3640-5322 GCF_963555865.1 Protofrankia sp. Cr1 | reverse complement strand
GGTGGAGGGTGTACCCCGGGAGCCGGGTAGGGACCCGGCCGGCGGCGCCTGCCCGCCGGTCACGCCCGTGAAGGAGGCCCCGAGCACGACGACGAGGCCGTTGCCGATCTTCGGGTCCTCGATCGTCTGCGATCCGGCGATCAGACCCGACAGTGCGCGCGCCGCGCCCTCCTGCCCGGCCGGGTAGCGGATCTCCGTGACGACCTGCCCGGCCGCACCGGTGGTGGGCCGCAAGGAACCGGCGAACCCCAGCGCGCCGAGTGCCGTGGTCGTCTGTACGGCCAGACCCGAACGGCCGGTCCTGTTGCGAACTTCGGCGATGGTCACCTGGCCCGGTGGCAGCGTCGGACTACCGGTTGCGCCCGCGGGGGCGTCGCCGCCGGTCGCGGGTCGAAGCGGCGCGAGGACCTGCCAGAGCCCGACCGGCTCGTAGAACAGCACATTGCCGTGAGGGGGGATGGTGCCCTGCTCGTCGGTGGCGCCTTCGGATTTCAGTGGTACATGGGTGGGGATCGTGATGAACTTCACTTTTCCGCTGCCGAGGCCACTCAACCGCTGCGCCATTTTGATCATTGCGCCGTTCTCGGTGAGACCGTTGTCAACCTTGAGCGACCCGCCGACGGCGCCGATCAATTGGGTGATCTTGACGGGGTTGGTCAGCACGCCTGCGCTGGTTGCCTTTTCGAGCAGCTTGGACAGGAACTGCTGCTGGCGGGCGACGCGGTAGGTCTCATCGGGCAGGGCGTGGCGGGTGCGGACGAAGGCCAGCGCCTGGTCGCCGTTGAGGTGGTTGATGCCGAACTTTCCGCGCCACTGGGAGAAGTTGTCGTGCAGATTGGTCGTGCCGCCGCCGGGAAGCTGCGCGACGCACACGTCCACCCCGCCGACCGCGTCGGTCATGGTCTTGAAGCCAGCCAGATCGATCGAGATGAAATGATCGATCTTGAGGCTGGTCAGGTTCTCCAGCGTGCGGGTGAGCCCCTCGATGCCAGCGTAGGACAGGACGTTGGTGAGCTTGTCCTTCCCGTCATGGGGGGTTTGCGCGATGCCGGAGGCAACGGTCACGAGGGTGTCCCGGGGAAATGACACCAGGGTGACCGAACCGTCCGTGCCGAAGTGAGCGATGATCGTAGTATCCGAGCGGACCCCGTCGACCTGGCCGTACTCACCGTGGGTGCCCGCTCGGCTGTCGTCGCCGAGCAGCAGGATGTTCATCTCGCCCGGTCGCTCGGGCGGCCGGTCACCACCGGGCGACCATGCGACCCCGGTGACCGAGTCGTCGAAGTAGCGGTATGCCGCCCATCCGACGGAGCTGACGGCGAGAACCACCAGCGACAGTGCGGCCGCCGCGCCGACGGACAACGTCCGAAGCGGTGAGCGGACCGGGCGGCGCCGAAGGTTCAGCGGACGCCGTGGGCTCAGCTCTGGCGGCAACGCCGGCCGGCGTATGGATCTGCCACTCACCGGCTTTTTCGAACCTCCTTGACCGGAGCAATCGCGCGGCGCCTCGTCCATGAGCGAACATGCCCCTGTGCCTGATAAGGACGCTTAAAGCTCCTCTGACGTTGCCATGAGACGCAGGACACCCCACTACCGGGTGCCTGAAACAGCGGGCGGTAACGTTGAAGCTACTCGATATGGTCGCCAGTGGTCATCGGGAAGTGACGCGATCACGGGCGCTC
>NZ_CAUVXO010000050.1:0-3254 GCF_963555865.1 Protofrankia sp. Cr1 | reverse complement strand
CTCAGAGGCGAAACTAGAAGGTGCAGCTGGCGGTCAGTTCCGTAGCGGTCACCGCCGGCGTCGTGGGGGCCGGACTCGGCGTCGGCGAGCTGTTCGCGGACCCCGTTGCGCTCTTTGGCGGGTCACCCCCCGCAGCCGGGGCGGATGCCATTGCCTGGGTCGCGATCCCGTTGAAGTCGCTACCGACCACCAGGGTGACGTGCGTGCCCGCTGACCGGTCCTCGCGCAGCTCCACCCCGGGAATCGCGGCGGCCAGCGTCCGCGCAGCCGCGAGCCCGTCCGGGCCGTAGCGCACGAGCGTGGTCTCCGTGCGCCTGGGCTCGGCGCTTGCGACCCGGGCGATCCGGAATCCGGCCGCCGCGAGATCCCTGGCGGCGCTGCTCGCGAGCCCGCTGGTCGTGGTTCCGTTGAGGACGTCCACGGTGACCGCCGACGGTGGGACCGTCGGCGCTTCGGGCTGTGTGCCCGGCGTGCCCGTCGGGTTCGGTGCTGCGGTGCCGTGCCCGCGCAACGGCGCCAGGAACGTGTCGAGCTGGCCCGGATCGTAGAGCTGGACCGAGCCGAAGCGCCGGAGTTCCCCAGCGGAATTCGCGCCGTCGGCCTTGGTCGGTTCTCGGACGGGGATCGTCTCGAAACTGATCGCGTCGGTGGACATCCCGCGTAGCCGGTTCGCGAGGTTGCGTAGGTCGTCCACGGTCGTGCCGTCGTCCACGGTCAGCGCTCCCGTCGCGGACGCGAGCAGACCCTCGAGTTTCGCCGGATTGGCGAGCACTCCGTTGCTTGTCGCCTTCTGGAAGACCGTGCTGATGAACTGCTGCTGGCGCCGGATCCGGTCGAAATCCCCGTCGGGCAGGCCGTAGCGTTGTCGGACGAAGGCCAGTGCCTGCTCACCGTTGAGATGGTTCTCACCCACGACGCCGTGCCACTGGGACCACTCGTCGTGCAGGTTCGAGGTGCTGCCGCCCGGCAGCGGTCGCACACAGATGGTGACCCCGCCGATGGCGTCGGTCATGGCCTTGAAGCCGGCGAGGTCGATCGACACGAAGTGGTCGATTTTGATATTGGTGAGGTTCTCGAGCGTCCTGATCAACAGCGACGGGCCGCCGATCGTGATCGCCGCGTTCAGTTTGTTGCGGCCGTGTCCGGGAATCGTGACGAGGGTGTCCCGGGGAAACGACACCAATGTGGTTGTTCCGTTGGCGTCGAGGTGAGCAATCATGGTCGTATCGGAGCGCTGTCCGGAGACGACTTCGTCGCTCTGGTACTGGTTACCGGTGCCTTCCCGGCTGTCGGATCCGACCAGCAGGAAGTTCTCGGTCCCCGGCGGGGCCTCCGCCGGCCGCTCGGCCTCGTCGAGACCGAGCGGCACTCTGGTGATCTGGGCGTCGAAGTAGCGGTAGACGACGTAACCACCGCCGCTCACCGCGAGAACTGCCATTGACACGACGGCTGCGAGCGCGAGGGCCAGTTTCTGGAACAGGGAGCGCTGGGCTGGGGCGTCGTCCGCCCGGGGGTCGTCCGCATGGAGGTCGTCCGCATGGAGGTCGTCGGACGGTTCCTGAGGCGGATCGGCCGGTGGGTCCACGTGAGTGTCCGGCGAAACGGTCACCGCGTCCGCACCTCCCACCCCCGCCGCGATCTGGCGCCGGTTCGCGGTCATGAACGTCGTCCACCTGCTGGTCGGTGCTGCCGAGCGGTCGCGGCCCACCCGGCACCGCCGATATCATGACCGACGTCGGTAATGCGGTGGCCGTCTGTGGTCCTGGTTGCTGAAGGTACCCGCCCGAGGCGCAGCGCATGCGCGGAGCTGCGCTCCGCCATATGGCGAGCCGTATGCCTGGGTGGCCGGAGACAGTCGAAAACAATCTGATCATGTCCCCGTTCGCGTGTTCGGCTGCCTTTCAGGCAGGGGTGGGGCCCACGATAGGGTTCGGATCATGAAAGCTCTTGTTCTCGCGGGTGGCTCCGGAACGCGGTTGCGCCCAATCACCCATACGTCAGCCAAGCAGCTCGTTCCCGTGGCGAACAAGCCGGTGCTCTTCTACGGGCTGGAAGCGATCGCCGAAGCGGGTATCACCGAAGTCGGGATCATCGTAGGCGATACCGCGGCGGAGATCGAGGCCGCGGTCGGCGACGGTTCCGCGCTGGGTATCAAGGTCACCTACATTCGTCAGGAGGCGCCGCTGGGTCTTGCGCACGCCGTCCTCGTCGCACGTGATTTCCTCGCGGACGAGCCGTTCGTGATGTATCTCGGCGACAACCTGATCATCGGTGGTATCTCCGGGTTCGTGGAGGAATTCAAGCGTAGTCGGCCGGACGCGCTGATTCTGCTGACCAAGGTCTCCAATCCGTCCGCGTTCGGTGTGGCGGAGCTCGGCCCGCAGGGCCACGTCGTCCGCCTGGTCGAGAAGCCCGAGGAGCCGCCGAGCGATCTTGCGCTTGTCGGTGTCTACCTCTTCGGGGTGGCCGTCCATGAGGCGGTGCGGGCGATCAAGCCGTCTGGTCGGGGCGAGCTGGAGATCACCGAGGCGATTCAATGGCTGGTGGACCGTGGCCACGAGGTCGCGCCGCACCTGGTCGAGGGGTACTGGAAGGACACCGGGCGGCTCGACGACATGTTGGAGACCAACCGCCACCTGCTGGAGTCCCTTGAGCCCGACGTGCGCGGCGCGGTCGACGAGCACAGCACGATCGTGGGCCGGGTCGTGATCGAGGAAGGCGCGTCACTGGTGCGGTCCTCGGTGCGCGGGCCTGCGATCATCGGTCGCGGCACGACGCTTGTCGACTCCTACGTCGGCCCCTTCACCTCGATCTACTATTCGTGCACGATCGAGAACACCGAGATCGAGTACTCGATCGTGCTGGAGCGGGCGACGATTCGCGACATCGGACGCATCGAGGACTCGCTGATCGGCCGGGACGTCGAGGTCGTTCCGTCGGACGCCCGCCCGCGGGCACACCGCCTCATGCTCGGCGACCACTCGCGTGTCTCGGTGGCCACAACGTCCTGAGCGCGACTTTCTGATCACGGGGCGCCCGTCCGCGACGTCCGCCGGCGCGATCCCCGCGGACCTCGCGGACGGCCTCCGCCAGCGTGAGACACCCGAAAAGCAGCACAGAGGGTGAACGTGGCGATGGTGACACCTTCGGGAACAGGTGCCCAACGCCCGATGGCTGCGACGATGCCGACAATGTGCCGGATGGGAATGGACGCACCGGGCGGCAGCCAGTAATAGGAGCAGACGGCCCAGAGG
>NZ_CAUVXO010000049.1:17658-21445 GCF_963555865.1 Protofrankia sp. Cr1 | reverse complement strand
CCACCGGGGTCGAGCTGGCCGGCGAGGTGGCCGAGGTGCTGCCCGAGGTGGCCAGCGGCCACGGCCTGGCGCCTGACCGGCCCGCCGTGCTGCTTGTCGAGGCAGGCCCCACCATCCTGGCTGGCTCCTCACCGCAGCTGATCGACAAGACCACCAGAATTCTTTCTGACCTGGGCGTGCAGGTCCGCACCAACGCGGCGATCGCCGCAGCGACCGAGGAGGGCTTCCGACTCAAGGACGGCCAGCTGGTGGAGGGCGGCGTGTTCGTCTGGGCAGGTGGGGTGAAAGCACCCGAGCTTGTTGTCGATTCGGGTTTGCCTACCGGCCACAACGGCCGCGTCAAGGTCGACCAGTACCTGCGCGTGCTGGACCATCCGGAGATCTACGTCGCCGGCGACCTGGCCTCGGTGACCGATCCGCGCACGGGGCATGTGCTGCCGCCGCTGGCGCAGGTGGCGCTGGAGGAGGGCGAGACGGTGGCCCGCAACCTGGACGCGGAGCTGGAGGGCGGGCCGCGGGAGGCGTTCACCTTCCATGACAAGGGGTTCGTCGTCTCGGTCGGGACCCGCCGCGGGGTCGCCGACATCGCCGGTACCACCACCGGCGGGCGGCTGGCTCACCTGCTCAAGGACGCCATCGAGTGGGAGTACCGCCAGTCCGTCAGGCACCTGCGCGGCTGGGACCCGATAGCGCGGTGACCACTACCCCTGCTGCTGCGAGCGACCAAGGAGCAGACGCCGCTCGCTGGCGCCTGATCAAGAGGCCGCAGTCAGGATGGCCGACCACAACGGCTGCGCGTTGAAGCTGGCCAGCCCGAGGATCGCATGGCCGCGCTCGCCGACACTCGATATGCCCTAGCCCTCAACCTCGGGAATCCCTTGATTTCTGCTCGTTGGCGCCCGCCGCTGACGAGCTGCAGCCAGTGCCTCCGTATCGGCCGTCAGCTCCGGAGCCGAAGCTGGCCGTACCCTCCGCCGGGAGCTTCGCAACGTCCTGACCCACAGCAAGAACGTAGGCCTGCCAAACCAAGGGTAACCAGGCCTACGGCCTCGCGAAGCGGGGCACGTCTCAAACTTTAACCAGCTCATCGGGGAGAGGAGATCGGGGCAATGAGTACAATCAGGACAAATGACGGCACCGAGATCTATTACAAGGACTGGGGCGCTGGCCCGGTCGTCACGTTCTCGCACGGCTGGCCGCTGAACGCCGACGCGTGGGACGGGCAGATGCAGTTCCTGACGCAGAACGGCTTCCGGGTGGTGGCACACGACCGGCGCGGCCACGGCCGATCCAGCCAGGCCGGGTCAGGGAACGACATGGACGGCTACGCTGACGATCTCGCGGCCGTGATCGAGGTTCTCGACCTGCGCGACGCCACGCTGGTAGGCCATTCCACCGGCGGCGGCGAGGTGACGCGGTATATCGGACGGCACGGAACCGGACGCGTCTCGCGGGCCGTCCTGATCTCCGCGGTACCACCGCTCCTGCTCAAGACCGACGCGAACCCGGAAGGCCTGCCGATCGAGGTCTTCGACGGCCTGCGCGCGGCCCTGTTCCAGGACCGCGCGCAGTTCTACCAGGATCTTGCCCTGCAGTTCTACGGCGCGAACCGGCCTGGGGCCAAGGTCTCCAAGGGCGTGCTGGACCAGTTCTGGCTCTGGAGCATGCAGGCCGGGCTTAGAAACGCCTACGAGAGCATCAAGGCGTTCTCTGAGACCGACTTCACCAGCGACCTCGAGAATTTTGACGTCCCGACCCTGGTCATGCACGGAGAAGACGACCAGATCGTTCCTGTCAAGGACTCGGCCAGGAAATCGGCCCGACTCATCAAGGGCGCGAAGGAAATCTACTACCCAGGCGCGCCGCACGGCCTTACCGCCACGCTCCAGGACCAGGTCAACGCTGACCTGCTCGCCTTCCTGCGTGGCTAGCTTTGCTTGCCCGGCATGGGGTTCACGGTCAGAGCACGTTGTGCGATCAAGCGGCGGCCAGCCCGTCGGCCACGAAAACGTCGAGCGCGCGGTTCAGGTGGCGCCACGCGGTGGCCAGCGGACTGCGTTGGGACAGCGCGGGAGGCAGTCGGGGGTCGAGCATGCGAGGCCGGGGGTGAACCCGCTCGAAGGTCTTGCCGAAACGTAGCCCGGGGGGCGTGCTGGCCATCGACGGTGGACGGCCGGGTCACCTCGGTGAAGGCGGCCTGTAGCGTGCCAGAACTCGATTCGGGGCTGTGGCCTGGGGTTTCGCGCCTCGGTCAGGCGGCGCGGTGGTACTCGTTGATCACGCCTCCGAGGATCTTGCGGCGGCGGATTGGGCCTGCGAGTGGCGTGACGGTGGCCGGGTCGTGGTTCGGTGGTCGCTGGTCTCGTCCCTGGTGGGGGCGGTGGTCGTTGAAGTGGCGGGCGTATGCGTCGAGCACAGCGGTGGCGTGGCGGTCGCCGTAGAGCAGGATCTTGTCCGTGCACTCCTGGCGGACAGAGCGGATGAACCGTTCCGCGTAGCAGTTCGCCTGCGGCGTCCGCGGCGGCGTGCGCACGACCTGGATGCCTTCGGACGCGAAGACGTCGTCGAACGCTTGCGTGTATTTCGTGTCGCGGTCGCGGATCAGATACCCGCACGTAGCCAGCTGTCCGTCCAGGTCCATGGCCAGGTGGCGTGCTTGATGGGTGACCCAGGCGCCGGTCGGGTGGGCGGTGACTCCGAGGATGTGGACGCGACGCGTCTGGATCTCGATCACGAACAGCACGTACAGCCTGCGCAGGGCGATCGTGTCGAGGTGGAAGAAGTCGGTGGCGAGCAGGCCGCTGGCCTGGGCGTGTAGGAAGGTGCGCCAGGTGGTGTCGGCATGGCGGCGTGGCGCCGGGCCGAGACCCGCACGGCCGAGGATCCGCCGTACGGTGCCTGCACCGATCTGATGGCCCAGGCCGAGGAGTTCGCCTTGGATGCGGCGGTGGCCCCAGGTCGGGTTGTCCCGGGCGAGGCGGATCACCAACGTCCGCAGCTCCTCATCCACCGGCGGGCGACCGGTCCGGTGTGGATAGCTCCACCGTCGGCTGGCCAGGCGGCGGTGCCAGGCCAGCAGCGTCGCCGGGGTGACCAGCCGATGCGACCGGACCTCGCGGGGCAGGAGCCGGGCCAGCGCGGCCAGGATCGCGCGGTCTGGCCAGGTGAACCGGGGCTGTCTGACCTGGCGGCGTAGCACCGCGACCTCGTGGCGCAACACGAGTAGCTCCGTCGTCGTCGCCGCGTCGCTGCGAGCCAGCAGGACGAGCCAGCCGAACACCCGGATCATGACCAGATACATCAGCCGCACCACCATAGACCACGATCATCCACCATCACGGCCGACGGCGAAACCGTAGGTAAACGACCCAAAACGACTTCTGGCACGGTACACGCTCAACCCCGCTCGGCTCGATGGGTTCCTGCGGCGTATCCGACTCGAGGTCGAGCACGGCCCGCTGCCGTCGGCGCAGGTCGCCGTCGCGCACGAGGGCGAGCTCGTCGCCTTCGTGACCTACGGCGACGTCACCCCCGAGTCGCGCTACATCCTTCAGTCGGTCGGGCGCTCGGTCGTCGCCGGCACGGTGTGGAAGCTGCTCGACGACGGGCTGCTCGACCTCGACGAGCACGTGGCCGACATCATCCCGGAGTTCGGCGCCAACGGGAAGGACGCGGTGACGGTGCGCCACGTCCTCACCCACACCGCCGGCGTGCTGGCCTGCGACTTCCTCACCGTGGACACCGTCACGTTCAGCCGGCTGTACGTCCTGTTCTTCATCAGCCTCGA
>NZ_CAUVXO010000049.1:8049-17533 GCF_963555865.1 Protofrankia sp. Cr1 | reverse complement strand
CCGACGCCAGGCGCGCGTCAGTTCGACGAGCTCATCGACGACAATGGCTCGGTCCAGGTTGTCATCGGAACCTGGCGAAGTCCGGGGGGCGCTTCTCGGCGAACGCCGCCTTGCCTTCCTGGGCCTCGCGTGTGTGCACGAAGATGTCGAGGGCATCAAAGCCCACCGCGCCGACGCCGGCGAGCTGCTCGGTGTCGGCGTTGAAGGAGTGCTTCAAGAACGCGAGCGCGGTGGGGCTGCGCTCGAGCAGCTCGCCGGCCCACCTGCGCACCTCGGCCTGCAACTCGGCGAGCGGCACCACGGCGTTGACAAGTCCCCACTCGAGCGCTTGGGCGGCGTCGTAGCGACGGCACAGATACCACATCTCGCGGGCGCGTTTTTCGCCGATGGCGCGGGCCAGGATGCCGGTGCCGAAGCCTGCATCCCATGAGCCGACCCGCGGCCCCGACTGGCCGAACGTCGCCGTGTCGGCGGCGATGGAAAGGTCACAGAGGACGTGGAGGACGTGCCCGCCGCCGGCGGAGACGCCGTTGACGGCAGCGATCATCGGCTTGGGGATGGCCCGCATGACCCGGTGCAGCGTCTGGATCTCGAAGATGCCGTAGTCGGTTGGGCCGTAACCGCCGAACTCGGCCGCCATCTTCACGTCGCCGCCCGCGCAGAAGGCCTTTTCGCCGGCCCCGGTGAGGCAGACGACGCCCACGGCTGAGTCACCCCACGCCAGCTTGAACGCATGGATCAGCTCGTCGACAGTGTGGGCGGAGAATGCGTTGTAGCGGGCCTCGCGGTCGATCGTTATCCAGGCCAGGCCGTTGTCGACCTCGTAGCGGACATCGGTCAGCTCCCGCGATCGGGCGTCGGTCAGCTCGCGGGATGTCATGCCGTCACCGGTGTGCGCCGGTCGATGTTGCCGCCGTCCGCGTACGACGGCATGTGCGCCTGGGAGCCGCCGTCGATACTGATCGCCTGCCCGGTGATGAACGATCCCTCATCGGAGGTGAGGAAACAGACGAGGTTGGCAATGTCCTCGGGCTGCCCGGCCCGCGACACGAGTTGATGGCGCAGGAGCCGTTCGATGGCCGGGCCGTCAAGCTTCTGCCGCAGCCGATCGGTCAGGATGAATCCGGGGCAGATGGCGTTGCACCGCAGGCCGCGGCGGCCGTACTGCGTGGCGATCGAGCGGCTGAGTGCGATCACCGCCGCCTTCGCCGCGGCGTAGGCGGTCTGCCCGGTGTCACCCAGGAGGGCCTGGCCGGACGAGGTGTTCACCACGGAACCGCCCCCGCGCTCGAGGATGTGGGGGATGGCCGCCTTGCAGCAGAGCATCGTCCCGCGGAGGTTCGTGCGTATCGTGCCATCCCACGTGTCGAGGTCGAGGCCGAGCACATCGACGTCGGACGGCGTGAGGTTCATCGCGCTGGCGTTGTTGTGCAGCACGTCGATGCCACCGAACGCCGACACCGTGGTCGCGACGAGGCGGTGTACCGACGACTCGTCGGCGATGTCGACCCCGACCCCGATGGCAGTGTCCCCCGCGGCCACGATTGCGGCCGCGCGCGCAGCCGCGCCGTCGGCGTCGATGTCGGCGACAACAACGGCTGCGCCCTCTTGGGCGAGCCGGTACGCGGTCGCCGCTCCGATCCCGTTCGCGGAACCGGTGACGATTGCCACCTTCCCGTCGAGGCGGCCCATCACAGGACTGCGCTCAGGGCAGCTGATTCGCGGAGTACCACAGCGTTCTCCTTCAGTTCAGCGATGTCGTCATTCGAGTAGCCCAGCTCCGCAAGGACCGCGTCCGTGTGTTCCCCGAGAAGTGGGCTCGGTGCGACTCGGCCAGGCATGTCCGAGAACGCGACCGGTGCCGCGTGGCGGAGGATCGTCCCGAAGAGCGGGTGTTCGACGTGGGTCACGAGTCCCGTCTCGACCAGGACGGAGTCGGTGTTCGTGAAGTCGGCCATCGAGCCTTCAAAAACCTCTACGACGCAGAGTCCGTGGCGCCCAAGAAGTTCTTCCCACTCCGTCGACCTTCGGGTGGCGAAGCACTCCGTCAACTCCTCGACGAGGTCGTGGTCGTGGTCCGCCCGCGTCCCCGCAGAGGAGAAGCGCGCATCGGAGACGAGGTCCGACCGGCCGAGCGCAGTCGTGAGCAACTCCCATTCGGTCTGGGTGGGGGCGGCCACCATGATCCACCCGCTGGCGGCGGGATACAGGCGATAGAGCGCGTGTAGTCCCCGTTGGTCGGGGTCCGGCCCCTGGATCGGCGGCTTTCCCTCGTAGCGGACGTAGTCGTCGGCGTAGGCGTAGGCGTTGCCTTCGATCATGCTTGTTGCCACGAACTGGCCAACGCCACTGCGGCGCTGGTGGAGCAGCGCCAATGACAGGGCCGAGAGGACGGCGAGGGCCGCGTTGGAATCGCCGTCGACGGGTGGCTGCACGCGGCTGGCGAGCTGCCGGAGCTCCTCGACGCCGGCGCCGGCCGCTCGTTCGGGGGCGAGCCAGTAGCCCGCCTGACGGTGGTATGCGCCCGACGTCGCCGAGGCCGGCCCCGCGTACAGCGGGCGTTCGCTGTACGGCCCGTCCACGCCGTAGCCGCTGGCGTGCAGGTAGACGATGCGTGGGTTGAGGCGACGGACTGTTTCGTAGTCCAGCCCGAGGCTCGTCGCGACCTTGGGCCGGAAGCCGAACGCGAAGACATCCACGCGGGCGAGCAGGCGCTCGATGATGGCGCGGCCCTGGGCTGACTTCAGGTCGACGGCAACGCTCTCCTTGCCCTCGAGCACCTTGACCGCTCCCGCCTCGGGAATGCCGTAGTTGACGCGCATCGGGTCGCCGGTGGGCGCTTCGATCTTGATCACGCGGGCACCGAACGACGCGGCCATGGTCAGGGCGAACGGCATGGCGTAGAAGTAGCCGAGCTCGACGATGGTGATGCCGGCCAGTGGATGCGGCAACGCCGCACCGGCTCGACCGACGGTCACGGCGGGCGGCGCCACGGCGGGCGGCGCCACGGCGGGCGGCGCCACGGCGGCGTGCTCGCCCAGAGCGGGCGCGGACCGGCCGATTCTCGATGGCGTCGCCGAGAAGGAGGCGATGGGCCCGATCTCGGCGATGGGTCCGACGACCGGGTCGAGCACCTCGACGATCTGCCCGTTGTGCAGGGCTTGGGGGTGCTCCATCGCCTCGTCGCCGGTGCGCACGACCTCAAACGCGATGTTGGGGTCGGCGAGCAGGATCGGGACCCATTCGTCCATCGTCCGCCGGCGGAACGCGTCGTAGAACGCCGCGCGGTAGCGGTCGGTGGCCACGGCGTCGGCGCTCGAGGGCCGGGCGACGGTGATCTCGAGTGCAGCGACGAGCGCGCGCAGCTGATGTTGCATGGTCGTCGAAGCGTTGATCCAGTGGCCGTCCTTGCTGCACAGCAGCGCCGGTGGGCGGGCGGGTGGCGCGGCGCGTGGCCGGTCCGGCTCGCTTTCCTGTTGCAGCCGGACCTGCCAGTGCATCGTGCCGAAGTAGTCGGCCGGCGTGAGTCCCTGGAGCAGCGTCGCGTCGAGGTGCTGGCCGCGGCCGGTGGTCTCGCGGGCCGTGAGCGCGGCGAGCACGCCGCTGCAGGCGAGATGACCGGCGCCGACGCTGGCCAGCGGCGCGGCCACGAACATCGGATCGTCGCCGGCCGGTCGGCCGGTGTAGATCCCCGGCGTGAAGAGGCCGGCCTTGGCGGCGACCGCCGCCTCGTATCCCTTGATCGACGCATAGCTTCCGCACCGTCCGAAGGCGGTGATCGAGCAGTGCACCAGCCGGGGATTGCGGGCCCGGAGCACCTCGTCGTCGATGCCCCACCGGGCGGTGACACCCGGTGCGAACCCGTCGATCACGACATCGGCGCCCCGCGTCAGCTCGATGAGCTCGTCGCGCCCGGCATCGGTTCGCAGGTCGATGACGACGCTCTCTTTTCCCCTGCACCAGACGAGGAAACCCGACGGCATCTCGCGGCGTAACCGATCGCCTTCGGGCGGTTCGACCTTGAGGACGCGCGCGCCGTTGTCGGCGAGCAGCATCCCGCACAGCGCCCCGGCGATGCTGCCGCTACCGAGCTCGATCACAACCAAGCCGTCACAGCACGTCGTCATCGAATGTTCCCGGTGAACGCGAAGTCCTCGATGAGGGCCGCGAGCTCCGCCGGCTTGGCGCTCTGCACGCTGTGGCCGGCGCCGCTGACGATCTCGAGACGCGCCGAGGGCTGGCATCGGCGCACCTGATCCGCGTGGGCGGCCGGTACGTGAAAGGAATCGCCGCCGCGCACGAGCATCAGCGGGCACCGCACCGCCTCGAGATCAGCCCACAGCGCGCTGAAGTCGAGCGGTGGGTCGCCGGGCAGGCGGAGTCGGTCGTAGCGCCACGCCCAGCGCCCATCGGCCCGACGGTAGGAGTTGTGCCGCGCACCGACCGCCACCGACTCAGGTCGTCGGCCGGTGGCGGCAACCGTGGAGTCGACGAGCTCGGCGAACGACGCGAACGACGGCTCGGCGCTGATGAGGGAGCTCCCCCCACGCTCCTGCGACGTCATCTCCACCTCGTGGACGCTGGGCGTGACGTCGACCACGACGAGCGCCCGCACGAGGTCGGGTCGCCGGGCGGCGAGCCGGATGCCGGTCAGGCCCCCGAGCGACATCCCGACGACGACCACCGGCTCGGCGGTCAACTGCGGCACCGCACCCGCGACGACATCAGCGTTGCGCCACGGCCAGTAGTCGCGATCGGCGCGATGGGACGACCGTCCGTGTCCCGGCAGATCGAGCGCGACCAGCGGGCGCTTCAGCGCCGGCGCCACGCCGTCCCACGTGTGGGCGTTCTGGCCACCGCCGTGCAGGAGGAGAAGCGCCGGTCTTTGCTCACCCCAGATCACCGCGCTGAGCACCTCGCCGTCCGGGCCGTGGCGGTCCTCACGCCGAACGGCCACCTCGGGACCGCGCACGTAGGCGAACTCGTCGTAGTCCTCGCGCCCGAGCGCGGCGAGCCGGACGCCCGCCTCTGCCTGCGGGTTGTCGAGACTCGACAGGTCGCCCGGGTCGGACCCGGTCACCCACGCACGCACGGCGCGGCGATGGACCTTGCCCGACCGGGTCCGCGGCAGGTCGGGCACGGCCAACACTGCCGACGGTCGCATCGGCTTGCCGAATGCCGTCGCGATCCGGTCGGCGACGGCTGCCGTCAGACGTGCTTCGTCGGCGGGCGCGCACGAAGCCTGCACCACGAGCACGGCCACCTGTCCCTTGACCGGATCGTCGACGCCGATCGCCGCGGCGGCGGTCACGCCCTCGACCTCGGTGGCGAGCGACTCGAGCTCGGCGGGCCCGACGCGCTTGCCTGCGATCTTCAACACGTCGTCCGACCGTCCGGGGATCTCGATGCTGCCGTCGGCGTAGCGCAAGGCACGATCGCCCTGGACCCACGTGCCGGGCAGGCGTGACCAGTAGGCGTCGAGGTAGCGATCGGTCTCGCGCCACAAGCCGCGGGTCATCGCCGGCCACGACCTCGTAACCACGAGCTCGCCCAGCTCGCCGGACACGGAGCGCCCCTCGTCGTCGACGACGTCGATCGCCATGCCTAGCGCGGGACCGGAGAACCGACCCGCGGAGGTGGCGACGTCGGGGTAGCTGGCGACGATGCAACCGCCCACCTCGGTGCCGCCCGACCAGTTGATGATCGGGACGCGGCCTCGCCCGACATGACGATGCAGCCATCGCCACGCGGGAAGGGTCCAGGGCTCGCCCGAGGAGAGGATGACGCGAAGCGTCGGGAGGTCGTACGGCGCGACCCACTGCTCGCCCGCGGCCGCGAGCGTGCGCGCGGTCGTCGGCGACAGCGCGTACTGGGTGATGCCATACCGCTCGACGAACCGCCAGATGCGGTCCGGCTCGGGATGGTCGGCGACGCCTTCGAACAACACGGCCGTGGCGCCCAAGGTCAAGGGCCCGAGTGCGCCCATCGGTCCGGCGAGCCACCCCATGTCGCTCGGCCACGAGAACCGGTCACCCGACCCAACGTCCGCCGTCAGAGCGAGCTCCAGCATGAGGTTGTAGGGCAATCCGCCGTGGGTGTGCAGTGCGCCCTTGGGTCGACCGGTTGACCCTGACGTGAACGCGAGCAACCACGGCGTCTCGGCGTCGAACGTCTCGACCTCGCCTGCTTCGGCGGCGTCGGCCACGGTCTTCCACCGCACGATCGCCGGATGCGGCGGCAGCGTCTCGCCGAGGCGAGACACGACGACCACCGTCTCGACGTTCGCCGTCTCGGCGGCGGTCAGCGCCGTTTCGAGCATCACGCTCGGGCGCCCGCGTCGCATCATGCCGTCGGCCGTTACGAGCACTCGAGCCTCCGCGAGCTGCAAGCGCTCGGCCAGTGGCGCCGGTCCGTAGCCCGAGAACGCCGGCGCGACGATCGCGCCGAGACGGGCAACGGCGAGCATGGTCACGATCGCTTCCGGGACCATCGGCAGGTGCATGGCAACGACATCGCCGCGGCCGACACCCAACTCACGGAACCCGGTGGACGCCCGACGCACCTCACTCGCCAACTCGGCGAAGCTCAACTCCCGCGACTCCCCGCCGTCGCCTTCCCAGATGACGGCCGGCCCGATGAGGCGGTCCACCCACCGCTCGCACGCCAGCCAGGACACGTTCGTGCCACCGCCGACGAACCAGTGGCCGAACGGTGCGCCGTCTGACTCGTCGCACAGCGACGTCCACGGCCGCAGCCACTGGGCGCCGACGAAGTCGAGCGCGGCCGGATAGAACCATTCGGGATCGGCCGCGGCGCGGGCCGGGAACTCGCTGCGGTCGCCGACGCCGAGGACGGCAGCGAGCTGAGCCACGCGATAGCCGCCGACGAGGTCGGGGGGAGGGACCCAGCGGTCAGAATGGAAGGTTGGGGTCAACGCGCGCATCGAATGCCTCAGTTCCGCATGTAGGCGCCGGCGGCGACGTTGAGGATCTCACCGGTGATGTGGCGAGCGCGGTCCGACGCGAGGAACGCCGTCGCCTCGGCGATGTCATCGACGCCGACCGGTGTCCGCATCGGCGGGCTGGCGAAGTCGAGGATCTCCGGGTTGTCGTCCATGAACTTGGTGCCGACGACGACGCCCATGCTCACCGTGTTGACTCGGATGTCGTGCGGCGCGCCCTCGACGGCCATGCACCTCGTGAGCGCGTTGAGCCCGCCCTTCGTAATCGCGTAGGGCGACTCCAAACCGTCACCGCCGACGTCGGGGGCGTAGCTGCTCGTGTTGACGATGCTGCCCCCACCCGCGCCACGCATGATCGGCATAACGTGGCGGCAGAGATACCACGCCCCGGACAGGTTCACGCGAAGACACCAGAGCCAGTCCTCCGGGTCGTAGTCGAAGATCGCGCCTCGCACGTTGATCGTGGCGTTGTTGACGAGGATCTGGATCGGACCAAGCTCGTTGTTAACGGCATCGACGACGGCGTCGATCCGACCCCAGTCGCCGGCGTCCAGCGGCATGCCGACGACCGTCGCGGCCGGGTAGTCGGCGGCCATCTGCGCCGCCACCTCGGCCGCGCGACGCTCGTGGATGTCCGTCACGACGACGGTCGCGCCGCTGGCCGCAAGCCGCCGGGCGATCGCCTGCCCGCATCCGCGACCGGCGGCCGCCGTCACGAGAGCGACGCGACCTTTTAACTCTTCGTCCACCCGTTCCTCCTCAGCGGGGCAGGCCGAGCGTGCGTTCGGCGAGCGTGTTCTTCTGGATCTCGTCGGTACCGCCGGCGATGCGCATACCCGGCGCGAAGAGCACCGCGCGGCTCCATGTGCTGTCGCCGGCGCTGGCCGGGTCCCAGGCCGTCGTCGCCGGCCCGTGGATGCGCGCCCCGACCGTGGCGGCCCGCCGCAGCAGGTCGCTGTCGAGCAACTTGGCGATGGACCCTTCCGGCCCCGGCTCGCGGCCGGCAAGCACCGCGGCGTTGATGCGCTTTCCCACGTAGGCGAGCACCCGCTCGCGGATCACGATGTCGACGAGCTCGGCGCGCAGCACCGGATCGGTGGCGACGCCGCGGCGACGCGCCGCGGCGATGAGCGTCTCCGCGTCCGGGACTAGGCCCGCAGTCGCGCGCGTAGTGCCGAGCGAGACGCGCTCGCTCATGAGGCTGACGAGCGCCGCCGCCCAGCCGCGGTTGACCGTCCCGACGAGGTTCTGCGGCGGGACGTGCACGTCGTCGAAGAACACCTCGTTGAAGTGCGCCGTGCCGTCGATCTGGCGCAGCGGTCGAACAGTGATCCCCGGTGCCGCCATGTCGAGGAGGAACATCGTCAGACCGGCGTGCTTCGACGCGGCCTGCGGGTCGGTGCGCGCCAGGAGCAAGCCGAAGTCGGCGTGTTGCGCGCCCGACGTCCACACCTTCTGACCGTTGACCGTCCATCCCGACGCTGCGGATCCGGCCGCCCGCGTGCTCAGCGAGGCCAGATCGGAACCGGCACCGGGCTCGGAGAACAGCTGGCACCAGATCTCGTCGGCTCGCAGCAGGGGCGGGAGGTACCTCGCCTTCTGCCGGTCGGTGCCGAGCGCGAGCAGGGTCGGGGCGCAGACACCGAGCCCGACGACGAGCTCGCTGAGCGGGAGGCTGTACGCGGTCGCTTCCTCGTTGAACTCGATCTGCTCGCGGACGCCGAGGCCCGCTCCGCCGTATTCGGCCGGGTAGGTGATGGCCCCGAACCCGGCTGCGCACAGCGCCTGCTGGCAGTCGCGACTGCGGGCCAGCTCGTCGGCGGCGACGGCCTCCGACGGGATCCATCCACGTCGGGGGGCCTCGACGGCGAGCCACTGGCGGGCGCGGCCGCGAAAGCTCGACATCACGGCCGCAGCACTTGCCGGACGACGTCGAGCACCAGCCGGCAGCTCGCGTCGAGATCGACCGTCGGGTCGCCGAACCACTCGAAGTTGATGCCCTTCATCAGCGCCGCGACGGTCGCCGCCGCCGCCGGGGGATCGACGGAGGCCGGGATGCTTCCGTCGCGCCGGCCACGCTCGAACGCGGTCCGCAGCGTCTCGATATTCCGCGACGCGAACCGCGAGTGTTCGACGGCGACGTCGGGAACGCCGAGGACCGACTCGACGAGGATCACGACGCTGGCTCGCCAGTGCGCGGGGTGGCCCTTCGCGAACGCGAACGTCGCGGTGACCCACCGGTCCACGAACTCGCGGCCTGGGATGTCGGGATCGCAGGCCGCGGCCATGTGATCCGTGTAGCTCGCGTCGATCTCCTCCTGGATCGCCCTCAGCAGGCCGGCCTTCGACTCGAAGTGGAACGGAGCGAGGCCGTAGCTGTAGCCCGAGCCGCGGCTGACGTCAGCGAGCTTCATGCCGGAGTAGCCCCTGGTGGCGAGCAGCCCGATCGCCGTATCGAGCATCGCGGCGCGGGCCGCCCCCGAACGTTCGGCTCGACGCGTCCTGGCCTGCGGGCTTGCCTGC
>NZ_CAUVXO010000049.1:1395-7599 GCF_963555865.1 Protofrankia sp. Cr1 | reverse complement strand
CGCTCACGACGCGTCCGGCGGCTCGAGGCCGTACAGCGAGGCCGCGTTGGCGAAGACGACCTTGTGCAGCACCTCGGGCGACAGGCCGGCGAGGTTCTGGCACACGGTCTCGCGGGCCGAGGACGCCGGGCTGCTCGGCCCGGGGGCGAGGCCCGCCTCGTGCGGAAAGTCGGTCTCGAACATCAGGCTGTCCTGGAACTCCTCGAACAGCGGCACGCTGGAGCGCTCGTGCCAGAACGTGGCGTACATCTGACGGTGGAAGTACGTGCTCGGGCGGTCGCGCTCGGGGTACTCGGCGGCCGCACCCGACGTGAGCCACAGCCAGTCGAGGTTCTCGAGCAGATAGGGGAAGTACCCGAACCCGCTCTCCACGGACACGAACTTCAGCCGCGGGTAGCGGTGGCACACCCCGCCCATGATCACGTCGCTAACGGCCTGCGCCGAGCTGGCGAAGTGCGGAGCGCTCTTGCGGACGAACGCTAGGCGGTCGGTGCGCTCCGCGAGCGCCCGCTTCGTGAGCTTCGCCCAGGCGCGCTCGCTGGACTCCTTGTCCCGCTGGCCGAACCCGATGTGGAAGTTCATCGACAGCTCGAGGTCCTGGGCCGCCGACAGGACGGGCGCCCAGGACGCGTCCGCGATGTTCGGCAGCCCGAGCCGGTTGAACAGCGCCGCGAACAGGACGCCGCGGTGACCGAGGGCGCGGCAGCGCTCCATCTCGCGCACCGACGCCTCGACGTCCCAGAACGGCAGCATCATCAACGGCACGAGGCGCCGCGGGTCGGTGGCGGCGAACTCGGCGAGGAAATCGTTGTACGCCTCCACGCAGGTCGTGGCGAGCTCGGGGCCGAGCTCGGTGAGGAACGCGTGCGCGTCGAACGCGATGACGTTCGGGTACAGGACCTGGGCCCACACGCCGTACTGGTCGAGCCGCTCGAGCCGCGCCTTGGCGTCGAAGCACGCAGGGTCGGCGTCGGCGAGCGTCGGCGGGTGCGACGGGAAATGCTCTGGCCAGCCGGCGGAGCAGTACTCGCCGACCGCGGAGAGCAGGACGTCGCCTACCTTCCAGCGTGACTCACCGGCGCTCTCGTCCCAGACCACCTTCGGGATGGCGTCGCCGAGGCTGGCCGGCATGCGCGCGGTCCACAGATCCTCGGGCTCGGCGACGTGGCTGTCGACGTCGACGATCGGGACGTCCCGGACCGTGGTCATGCTCGCTCCTCTGCATCCACCGGTCGGAATACCGGCAAGTTGATCTCGGCCGTCAGTTCCTCGAAGGACACCTGGACGCGCAGCCCGATGCGGACGTCGCCCGGTGGGCAGCCGACGACACTGCTGAACATCGGGTAGCCCTCGTCGACTTCGATGATCGCCAGGACGCTCGGCACGGGGAACCCGGCCGACGGGGCGTCGTGAAGCACGGTGTAGGAGTACACCGTGCCGCGACCTTTGCTGCGCTGCCACGCGACGTCCGCCGACCGGCAGACGACGCACGCGCCCAGCGGCGGGAAGAACGCGGTCCCGCACTGCCCGCATCGCAGGTACAGCAGCTCGCCGCGCAGCGCCGCGTCCCAGTAGGGCTGCGACAGCTCCGTGGGCTGCGGCACCGGCCGCCCGGACCATGCCGTCAACGTCATGCCCGGCTCCCCAGGATCAGCGCCTCCACGTGGTGCGCGCCGGGCACGGAGTTCGTGCACACCGCCAGCTCGGCCGCCTCGACCTGCCGGTCGCCGCAGTCGCCGCGCAGCTGACGGGCACCTTCGATCACCTTCAGCAAGAGCTGGCCCATCGTCGACCACGCGTGGCTCAGCAGGCCGCCGTCGGTGTTGGTCGGAATCTTCCCGCCCAACGCGATCGCCCCGCTCTCGACGAACGGCCCACCCTCGCCCGGTCGGCAGAAGCCCAGCATCTCGAGGTTGCGGATCACCTCGAACGCCGTCGGGTCGTACACCGACAGCACGTCGATGTCGCCCGGCGTGATGCCCACCTGCGAGTAGGCCACCTTCATCCGGTCGCCCCCGAGGTTGCCGTTGACCCGGTTGAGAGCCGGGTTGTGGTGCGGGCCGTCGTCCATCTCCATGGCGCCGGCGAGGACGTACACCGGTGGTCGCTTGAGGTTGCGCGCCCGCTCGCCGCTCGTCAGGACGACGGCGACGCCGCACTGGCCGACGAGGCTGCACTCAAGCAGGTGGAGCGGCTCGGCGATCCACCGCGACGCGAGGATGTCCTCGACGGTGAAGGGGCCGCGACCGAAGTGCATGGCCTCGGGGTTGCGGTAGCCGTTGTTGCGGATCGTCGCCGCGACTTCGGCGATCTGTTCATGTGTCGTGCCGTAGTCGTGCATGTGGCGCATGGCGTTCAGGGCGAACCGATGGATCGCGCCGGAACCGCCGTATGGATGGTTGAACTCGAGAGCGGCGTGGGTGACGTCGCCGTGTCCGTCGCTACTCGTCGCTCCCGACACGAACTGCGGTCCGCCGTGGTGGATCGCGGCCATGCGGTCGCGACCCGACTGCGGCGGGCCGCCGGCGGTCGCCGTGGCAACCACCACCGTCTCGCACAGCCCGGCCTTGATGGCCGCCGCGGCGTTCAGCACGCCACGGATGCCGCCGACGTCGAGGCCCTCGTCGATCACCCAGTTCAACGTCACACCGAGCTGACGGGCCCAGTTCGTCGACCATGCCTGGTGCGAACCGCCAGGACCGGGCCACGTAGCGCACATGCCGTTGACGTCGCTCGGCTCGAGGCCGGCATCGTCAAGCGCTGCGAGTATGGACTTCAAGGTGAGGCTGGTGGCCGTCTCGTCGGGGATGTGCTTGGCCACCCTCGGCACGGCGACGCCGACGATGGCGACCGGATCATCACGAAGCACGGTCGCCTCCGGTTGAGCGAAGGTCGTCGAGACCGACGAGCATCGGGCTGCCACCCGTCATGTTGATGTTGTGGGCGTGTGCGAGCTGATGCAGGCTGAACGCGGCATCGATGCCCTGCTTCATCCCCATGGCGTCTTCCGCCTGGTTGACGGCCATCTTCGCGAGCGTGAGGCCGAAGCTGGGCATCGCGGCGATGCGCGCGGCAATGGCGAGGGTCTGCTCCTCGAGCTCGGCGGCGTCGAACACGCGGTTGACCATGCCGACCTCGTACGCGCGCTGGGCCGAGATGCGCTCGCCGAGGAACAGGAACTCACGAGCGAACCGGCTGCCGAGCGCCCAGGGGTGGCAGAAGAACTCGATGCCGGGGCAGCCCAGGCGCACGACGGGGTCGGCGAAGAACGCGTCTGACGACGCGATGATGAGATCGCAGGCCCATGCCAGCGCAAGTGCCCCGCCGACGCATGCCCCGTGCACCATCGCGATGACCGGCTTGGGCACCTCGCGCCACCGCCGGCACATCCCGAGGAACGCGTCCTGCTCGTAGGCCATGATCCACTCCGCGCCCGGTTTGCCGTGCGGATGGCCCCAGAGGGACACGGGGTCGTGGTCGTGGTCCTGGGGCACGTCGTGGACGTCGTGGCCAGCGGAGAAGTGCGGACCGGCGCCTCGGAGGACGGCCACCCGGGCCTCGTTGTCGCGCGAGAAGCGGTAGAAGCACCCGTCCAGGGCATAGGTCATGTCGGCGCCCTGGGCGTTGCGCCGATCGGGCCGGTTGAGCGTTATCAGCGCCACCGCCCCCCGGCGCTCGTAGCTGACGTCGTCGCTCACGGCTGCTCCCGACGGGGTGCGTGCGCCGTCCGACGCGCCACCCGCCATCCGCCGGCAGTGCGCACCAGCTCGTCGTGGTAGCTGGCGCTGCCGACGCGGCCCTTCGGCAGGAGCCCGATGTTCTTGCTGTAGGCCCGAGCCGTACCCGGCGCGTCGCCGTCGCTGACGACGATGTTGACGATGTTCACCGAGTACGGCTGCGTCCCGCCCTCGAACATGGTGCGGATCGCCTCGACGCCGGTCTGGCAGCCCTGGCCGAACGCGCCCGTGTCGAACACGGCGTCGGGGGTGAAGACGTCGGCCAGGTCGCCCCACGCCTGTCCGTCGACGATCTGGCCGTAGCGGCCCAGCACCTGGGTGATTTCGACGACGTCGGTCGCGTCCATGTCAGAACGCCTCCGGGTCGACCTGCACCGCGGCTGGAACCGGGTGCCGGAACAGTACCGAGGCGTTCCGCCAGGTGATCGATGCTGCCTCGTCCGCCGGAACCGCCGCGAGCGAGCGCTCGAGCACCGCCTGGGTGTCGGGCCACGTCGAGTCCGCATGCGGATAGTCGGACTCCACGACGATGTTCTCGACACCGATGCGATGCCGCATCTCGATACCCGACGGCTCGTCGATCGCGCAGAACCAGAAGTTGCGACGGACCAGCTCCGACGGCGTCAGCTCGCTGCCGGCGAACGTGGCGAACATGTCCTCGTATTTGCGCATGTGGTCGAGTCGGTCGAGCAGCGACGGCACCCAGCCGACACCGCCCTCCGACAGGCAGATCCTGATGCCGGGAAAGCGAAGCGGCACCTTGGCGAACAGCCAGTCGACCGCGGCCGCGATGTTCGACCCGAAGAGGACCGTGACGGCCTCGGGCGGCGCTTGCGGGGACGCGGTCGGCGTGGTTCCCGACGAGCCGAAGTGCAGGCAGACTACGGTCTCCGTCTCCTCGCACGCACGGAGGAAGGGGTCCCAGTAGTCGGAGTACAACGACGGCAGGCCCATCTTGTCGGGCGACTCCGTGAACGAGACGGCGCGGAAGCCACGCTCGGCGTTGCGGCGGATCTCCGCGGCTGCGACCTCCGGGTCGAGCAGCCACGGGATCTGCAGCGGGATGATGCGCCCCGGGTGCGCGGCGGCCCAGACCTCGAGGTGGTAGCTGTTCCACGCTCGAACGGTGGCGAGCGCGAGGTCGGCGTCGTGGCCGAGCTGTAGACGATAGCCGGAGAAGCCGGCGAGGAACGACGGGAAGTTCACCGACGCGAAGATCCCATTGAGGTCCATGTCATGCACGCGGGCGTCGATGTCCCACGCGCCGCGCCGCATCTCGTCGAAACGGGTGGGCTCCCAGCTGTACTCGGAGACGGGGCGGCCAGCCACGGCGTTGAAGCCGACGTTGGGCAGCTCGGCGCCGTCGTAGGCCCAGATCTCGCCGCCGTTGTCGGTGGTGACGACCCGAGGCGCCCGATCGGCGAGGGCCGACGGGAGACGCCCCACGAACATGTCCGGTGGTTCGACGATGTGGTCGTCGACGGAGATCACGGTGTATTTCCGGGGCCGGCGATCGGGCTCCGGTAAGAACGTCGGGCCTTCACTCGTGCCCTTTCGGGTGACGGTGAAGTCAGTCGTCTGGATCTCATCCAGCTTGACCATCGGGTCCCTCTCCCTGACGACGGTGCATTTCCGTGGAAAGCGCATCGACGGCGAGCTCGACGGCGCGAGCGTCGATCAGCGCAGCCAACTCGATGGCTCCCGCCTGCGCGAGCATCTGGGGAAGGCGAGAACGCAGACACCTCATCGCCCAAGGGACCATGGGACCGTTTGCGTCGGCGTCGAACGCGATCGCCCGGTTGCCGCCATCCACCGGGATGTAGTGGTAGTGCGGCGTCTGCGCGAAGCAATCGAAGCGCAGCAACTCCCTGTGCGTCGCCGATTCGCACACGTGGATCGACAGGCCGCCGTCGTCGGCGAACGCGCCGTCGTGCACGTCGTCGATGGCCGACGCCTCGCGCTGCCCGTCGGTGTATGCGGCCCGAACCGTAGCCTCGCCGAGCTCACGCTGCTCGAGCCCGAACATCACCGCCCCCGCAGGGAACCACCTCGTGCGTTCCTCGACCAGCGCTATCGGCGGCAAATCGTAGTCAAGCCCAAGTGTCAGACGCACCGATCTCCCTCTCGTCTCCCTACCGACCCCAGTTTGACTGATCAATCAGTCAAGAACAAGACGATTGAGCTGTTTGCCGCGATGGACGCGATGTCATGAGCGGAGACGCAACAGCGCCTGTACCAGTCGGCTGGGTTCACAGCGACGGTGTGCTCGCCGAGAACTTCATCCGCCCAGGTGGGGGCATCCGTCTCGGGGCGCGGCGGCCGTGGCTGGTGGTGGCGCCAGGCTCTCGCGGGGGCAGCCGACGACCGCGGCATGATGATCGGCCGTGCTGTTGCGACTGGCCTACCTGCGCGTGACGAACGCGTTCGCGGTGCTGCGCCTGCTGCCGAGGAGTGATCGGGACAAGGA
>NZ_CAUVXO010000049.1:0-810 GCF_963555865.1 Protofrankia sp. Cr1 | reverse complement strand
TTGATCAAGAAAGCGAGATCACAGCAGGTCACAATCATGATCGGATGTGGACCCTGTGTACCAGCATCCGAACCGATTGATCTTGGTTGCTGGCCCTGAAATCACTGTCCGACCGGTCGCGACCCGGGCCCTGACCAGGGACGACGCCCAGTGACCGAGTCGACCCCTACATCATCTAGCGAATCGAACAGACGTTCCGTAGGCCTGGCGGTTTCGGACGGTCCGGTCCGGCTCGTCACCGTGCTCGTGGGCGCCGTCGTGGCGTTGACCTTCCTGTTCGCGTTCGGGAACGTCGCGACGCTCGGTATACGGCTGGGGGTGCCGACCTATGTCGCATTCCTCGTGGCACCGGCGGTTGACCTCTCCGTCGTAGCGCTTCTGATCGGCACGAGGTGTCCCGCGACGCGCTGGATGTCCATGACGGCGTCGTTGACGGTGGGCATGGCCGGGAACGAGAAAGGCCCCGTCCTGGGCGAACCCGATCGAGGCGCACTTCGGCGTGTTGCGCCGGTTCGCGATCGCCAACAGCGAGCATCCGAACCACACCGTCCAGACCCACGCGCTGCACGACTACCTGCGCTGGCGCAACGCTCACGCCCGCCACCCCGACGTGCTGGCCGCCCAATGCCGCGAACGCGCCCGGGTTCGCAGCGAGAAACACATCCGTTGGGGCGGCCGTCCCCTGCCCACCGCAGCATGATCACAAAAGCCGGTGAACATATCGGGCCACGGCACTAGCAAGGGCTGTGGCGGCCGCCGGTTCTCCTCGTGTGGGAGGGCTGGCGGCCGCCGTCGTTCCGGGCCGTGACC
>NZ_CAUVXO010000048.1:20300-22906 GCF_963555865.1 Protofrankia sp. Cr1 | reverse complement strand
CCTGGGCGCGATCATCATCGCCTACCAGCGCTCGCATCTGGCCGGCGACATCGAACGCTACGGCCCCCGTGAAGGACCGCGCCAGACGTTCACCCATGGAATGGACCGCGCCTACCTGTGGACGATCCTGATCGGACTCGTCGCCTTCGCGCTTTCGTTCTTTCTCCGGGAAGTGAGGCTGCGCACCACCGCTGCCACCAGCGCTCGCACCGCCACCGCCGAATCCCCGGGATAGCCGGATCCCCTCGCCTTTGGCCCTTTACGCGGCGTCGGCGCGCAGCGCAGCCAGCGCGGTGTCCGCGTGCCGGCTCATGGACAGCTCGGAGTCGATGCGCGCAAGCACCGTGCCGTCCGTGCGCAGGACGAACGTGGCGCGCTTGTTCGGGCCCACCTTGCGCCGGACGCCAAACGCCTGCGCGATCGTGCGGTCGGTGTCTGCGACCAATGGAAAGCCGAGCGAATGCTTCGCGCTGAACGCGGCCTGCTTGGCGACGTCGTCGGCACTGATCCCGACGATGCCGGCGCCCAACGCGGCGAACTCACCGGCCAGGTCGCGGAAATGACAGCTTTCCCTGGTACAGCCGTACGTCATCGCCGCCGGGTAGAAGAAGACCACCAGCGGACCCTTGGCCAGCAGGCCGGCCAGGTGCAGCACCGCGCCCGTCTCATCGACACCCGACAGATCCCCAACCCGATCCCCGACATCCATGCGGCAATCCTCACCTAATCACGGGATGAGACGTATGACACGCTACCGGATCGGAGATCGGGATGCGCCTGCCGTACGGATCTCAAGATCCAATCGGCGGCAAAAGGCCGTCAACACTGTTGACTAAAAACACCCGGAAACAGGGCGTGGATCAAGAAGCGGAATTTCGATCGCGCCAGTCATCAAAGGGCACTGTCGTGGGATGCGAGCCCGCGCCGGATCGCAGGTAGCGATACCAGGCAAGCGCTGCCGGACGAACACGCGGATCGTCGGCGAGGCTGGCCCGCACGAGATTCACGCCGGTGCGGTCCAGCACACCGTCGACGGCGTCGGCGGCGACGTCGGAAGTGACCACTCGGCCGGGCACGAGGATGCGGGCGATGAACAAACCGAGCTTGAACAAATCGGAACTGATGGACTGCGGCTCGTACAGTGCCGGCGGGAAGAAGTCCGGCGTGTGGCCCTGATCGACAACGGGCGCATTACCGACCTTGCGCACTGCGTCACAGTCCACCAGAAGCACGTCCGGTGTCGGTCGCAGCCGGTAGAGGAGGTTGCGGGCGGAGATGTCACCGAAGACGATGCCCTGCTTATGCAGGTACGCCACGAGAAAGGCCAGCCGCAGGCACAGCCACCAGCGCTGCGCGCGGTTCGGGAACGCCAAGCCGCGCGTGCGTAGCTCGGCGGGGCCCGCGAACAGCGATCCCGCCTCGTTCGGTCGGCGCTGCGATGGTTCTCCCCTTGTGGCGAACACCTCGAAGAAGGCATCGGGTATGAGCCGCATCACAACCCCGGCCACCCTCGCTCGGGCGGGAGCATCGGCGTTGTCGACGACGATCGCAAGCGGCCAGGTCAGGTGGGCGTCAAACCACAGTCGCTGCTCCGCCGGCACTGCCAGCCGCAATGCGATGATGTTGGCCAGGCCCTGCGGCGGTATCCGCCCGACGACGGAGTGATATTCCTTGTAGACGAGCGGCACCGCCACGCCGGGAAGGTCGAAGTCAGGCAGCCGGTAAATCCATGCCTGGCCGCCTCTGGCCAGCTGCTCGACTCGGCCGAGTCGGTCCCGCGCGACGGCGGCATCCTGCCATCTCATGACACCCGCTCAGAATCCGCTGTCCGGATCGATCCACGTCTCGGGCGGATCGACGATGACGGTGTCGAGTGCGTGCACGTTCGTCTCATCTATCACAACCATCTCCTGGTGGCCCGAGGCGACGACACTCCGTACGATGATCTCGGTGAGGTTCTTTATCGCGCTTTCCGGGCTGGCCAGTCTGCTTTGTATGAACAATGGCACTGTCGGGGCCGGATGCGCCAGCGCTCGCATGATGTCGGGATTCGAGTCGGCGACGGCACAGGGAATGATGTTCGGCGTGCTCTGGCACTCCCTGAGCAGAGTGGCAAATGCCGCCTCCCACGCGCCGGGGGGGTCGTCGAAGGGTTCGCCGTCGCTGAGAAAAAACACGCCGGGTCGGCCCACGGCGAAACCGTCGGCCTCCAGTTGGCGGCAGTCACGGTCGACGGTGGCCCGCAACAGATTGAAGGCGGGCGCATATCGGGTGCCGTCATCGCGGCACGCCAGGAGGGGCAGCGTCGCCGTATTGAGAAGATCACACAGCGGAAGCACCGTGCGGCTGGCGCCGGCAAAATCGATCACTCCGACCCGAACTCGCTCAGCGGCGACCGGATCGTGAGCAAGTGCCTCCCCGATCCGCCGCAGAATGAGGTTCGCCGTGTTCAGCCGTGGCCCGTCCATCGACTGCGAGACGTCTACCACGAGGTAGAAGGGAATCAGGGTGGTTCGGCCGTACACGGGCTACCTCCTTCTGCCGATCTCGTGTGACCGGTCAGGCCGACACCGTGCCATCACGTGGCGGGCTATCGGGTGGCGAGC
>NZ_CAUVXO010000048.1:13637-19842 GCF_963555865.1 Protofrankia sp. Cr1 | reverse complement strand
GGCCCGCCTGCACCAAGGGCACTCCGGCAGATGCCCGCTGTAGGTGTGGCCCGGCCGGTCCGCGCACATACGCACGTCGTCCCAGGCGAGGTCGAGCGCCTCGGCCCATTCCTGCGCGGCGGGACGCGTCGCGGCCGTGCCGTGCCCGGACCCGAACGTTTGGCGGGCCAGCTCGGCGACCGGTGGCGGCAGGACACCGGGCTCGATGGCCTCGGCCGGGACGTCGACCTCGCTGGGCGCCGTCAGGACGGTGATGCCGTACTGGATGTTTGTCTCCGGTGACGGGTCGACGTCCAGCGGCCGGACCGGAATGCCGTGAAACGGATGGTCACCGCACAGCAGCAGTTGACATATGAGCACGGCGAGGGTGAAGCGGTCCGTCTCGACGCTCTTGGGACCGGAAAGCTCCGGCAGCAACTCGGGCGCAGCGTATTCCGGGGTGACGGTGTGGCAGGCGAAAACCTCGCCGTCATAGGAGAACTGCAGCGAATCACAGTCGAGAAAGCTGATCAGCCCGTCGCTTCGAACATGGATGTTGGACGGCGCGAGATCACCCACCACGATTTCCTGGTCGTGCAGGATCGCGACCAGCTGGGCCAGATTACTGGCCACCCCCAGCAGGAATTTCCAGTCCTTGTTCGGGAATGCGCTCAGGCGGGTGCGGTGCTCAAGGAATGTACTCAGCGGATGATGATCGGAACGCCGCATGACATAACCGAGAACCGTCCCGGTGGAATCGCGGGCGACGTCCTGCGGCCACACCAGCCCCGGATGGCCGGAGGCGGGCTCGACGAACTGCGATGCGCGGTAGGCCCGCAGCATGTACTCAAGTCGGCGGCTACGCTCGGTGTCGGGCTCCCGATAAATTTTCGCGGCCTGCCGGGAATCGGCATCCACGGCGTAGACGATCGACTCGGTACCGCTGCCGAGAACGGTCGAACAGGTCAACCTGCGTCCGTTCACAAAAATCTCGGTCACCGGCACAGGACGGCCACCACCAGTGTCGTGTCATCCTGGGTCACATCGGTGACCGCCTCCCGTAACAGCAGCTGGACGAGGCCGGAGGCATCGAAGTGATCGTCGTCAAGCAGGCTGAGCACGGTGTCGATGACAGGCTCCCTGGCCACCGCCAGCCGGCCGTCGGGGTCGCGCCGCAAGGCGACCGGGATCAGACCGTCGGTCGATACGAACACACCGGTGATCCACGGGTCGTAGACGGCATGCACCCGCACAGCCCGGCTCGTGTCCGAGGTGAGGAAGACCGTCTGACTGGAATGCTCGGCGTCGGCCGTCCCGGCGTCGAGCAGATGCAGATTGGCCTGTCCCCCGTCACCGGTGCGGATGACGATGAAGCCGTCCCCGATGCTCAGGTAGCCGATGATGGGATGAGCGAGCACGACGACCGTCAGCGTCGTCGCGAACTCGCCGACATGCGCCACGCCGGCGACCGCGGTGACGACCCGATGAAACTCGGTGACGATGTCCTCATGCACCGCCGCCAGCAGTTGGCGCAGGTCGGGCGCGCTCGCGGGCCGGCCGCCGGTGTGGATCCGGTCGCGCACGAGCCGGGTCGCGATGGCGACCGCGAGCCGGGAACCCTCCGCTGATCGCGGTGCCGATCCGGCGCCGTCGGCCACCGCCAGGACGTGGACGTCGGGCAGGGGTTCCCGGCTGTACAGGGCAAGATGGGCGAACGAATCCTCGCACCATCGCCCTTCCCGCACGTGTGAATATCCCTGGACGCTGGCTCCCCGGACCCGCCAGCGGTAGGGCCGGCCACGGCCTTCGTTTCGTCCCGTGAATGCGGGCTGCGGGCCGGCGGTCACGCCTGCCTCGGTTGGTAGCCACGCAGTTTGTAGTTGGGATCCTCCACGCTTCTGTCCAGTTGCAGGAGGATGTCACTGAAGTCAAACCGCCCGTAGACCATGTTTCGCTCCGGCGCAAACTCACGCAGGGTTTCCTGGCCCTGATCGTCGATAGGTGGGATGCCGATCGCGAAGAGAGCGAGTTTCTGAGCTGCCTCCAGCCCGCGGATCTCGCTCGCCAGTGGACGCCAGTCCGTCGTCGGTTTCCCCTGGTCGTCGGTTGGCCTGCCATCGGTGACGAGCCAGACAAGCGGCCGCTTCCAGGTCACCTTTTCCTGGGCTAGCTGCCGCTTGCGCGCTTCGATGACCGAGATGCTGAGCCGAACCGCCTCGACCAACGGTGTCACGCCATCGGCGATCAACCTCGGTGGTCGAAAACCGTCGGCGGGTACAAACGGTGTCCGGTCGCTACGCGGATCGAAACTCTCGTCACCGCGCCACTTGCGCACTCCCCCGGCACCGAACGTGATGAGCGCGAACTCGGTGGTCGCCGCCATCTTCTCGCCCCCGTGCATACTGCGCGCCCAACTGGCGAGCGCGTCGTTGAGCCTGCCGATCGCCTCGCCGCGCATGGAATAGGAGGTGTCCATGCAGAGGACCACGAGCACGCGATGGCTCGGCCGGGGAATAGGGATGCTGCCGATGACGTCCCGCGGCTGGCGGCGGTCCGTCGCCCGGTCGGGGCTGCTGCGCGGAGCCATTGTCTGATTCGTCCCCGTTTCCAGTTCCTTCTCGCACACCCGGCGGCCCCAGGTGGCTCTATCGCCGGACGCCGGAGTGATCCTGTGGCGGCCACGCCTGCAGTCCGTCCACCTCATCCATCCTCAACAGCACCTGGTTGCCGACGCGGGGTCGGGGCGATCCGGGACCTCCCATCCACGTTGCCCGGTAAAGTCCGCCGTCGACCGCGACGTAACCCTGCGGGTCGAACGCGGAATGCACCGTGCCGACCGGGCCGAGCGCCACATTCGGCGCCGCGACCCGGGAAACCGGCCGTGGTTCGGTCCGCCCACCGGTCACGCCGATTGGACCGCTTGCGACTCCTGCGGCTCCTGTGGATTGATCCCCGGCATCGCCATTGCGTCGCCGCCGACGCAGCCCGACCGGCAGCCGCAGGCGGCGTCCACGCAGAACAACGGCACCGAACGCGAGAATCACAACCGCAATCATCACATACGCCCACGTCGGCAGTATCGGTTGGTCCTCAGTCGGGGGAGCCGGGTTGGCCAGATTTCCCAGTGTCTGCACCCGGGACCCCTGCCCAGGCCTGGCAGCCAGGAGGAACACGTCGTCGTTGGTCGCGTACATGCCCGCGTCGTGTTCCGTCGCGGTACCCTCCACCTGCTTCTGACATTCCTTCGCGCAGGGCGCCGCTGACCGACTGTTGCGCGACAGCGCGGCACGGGATTCGTCCGGGTCGGCAAAGCGGTGGTCGGCAATCGCCAGCAGCAACGAACCGGCCGTCCCGAGATCTGGTGAGCCACCCGGCGTCGGCTGGGCCGGCAATGCGACCTCGACCGCGAGCATCGCCCGGCGATTGAAGATCGAATCCAGGTCGGTCAGGTCACGACGGTCATCGGGCAGGGCGGACGGGCCAGTCACCCGTACGACAACGGCACCACCGGTTTCCGGTATGTCCTTGAGCAAGCGGTTGAGGTTTCCCAGCACGGCTCGGTCGACCGTCGCCGGCAGCTCCACGACACGGATCACAAAGGCGCTGTCACCGCCCGGTGTCGGGGTGGCCGTCGGGGTGGCCGTCGGTGCGAGCGCGGATGCCGGCGGCAGACCCCATCGGTCAACGGTCGGCCCCGCAATGGCCGACCCCAAGACGAGCCCCGTGGCCAGCCCCAGGACGATGGCAATCGTCCCTGTCGCAGGTAGCGGGGCCCGTAACCGACGCGGGGGCCGCGCAGCAACGCCCGCCGCGTCTGTCACGCGGTGATGATGGCTGCCTCGTAGCAACCGAAGCCCCCCGAATGTCTGCTGCTATTCGCGACCTTACAGGTCACTATAGTGATCAGAAGAGCAGCATAGCCCCGAGGACGGACATGTCGTCCACGTGACCGCACGATTGGGGGCACGGTGGGAACGCGGTGTGGGCACCATGATGGCACAGGCCGCGGCGGCCACGCCCGAAATGTTCCGGACGCGGCCTGTGCCGCATAGCCGCGGACCCGGTCCTGCCGCGTGCCGATCCCAGTCGGAATCAGATCTCACCCAGGATCCGCAGGCTGCTCCGATCCGCCGAATGCCTGCCGTGATCCGCCGAGGGGCTCGGCCTGCTCCTCGCCCGCGGCCTCGGTGCTCCGCTGGTCCTCGGCGGTCGCCTGCTCGGCCCCGCCCTCGGCCTGCGCCGACTGGCCGACCCCCGCTGCGACGCCGACGAGTTCCCGCAGGCGGGCCTCGACGTAGGGCTCGGTGTAATGCGACCTGTCCGCGATCCGCCGCACGAGATCGTTGACGCTGGAAGCGGCTTCGAGATCAGCGGTGCTGACCTGGACGAACTGGTCGAGAATCTGGTGCCGGATCTCCTGCCAGTTCTGCCGCAGATACTGCTCCACCTGCTGCGCCTGCTGCTGCTCCATTCGATCACCTCCACATCGAGATGTCATTTACAGGCATAAATCTATGCCACCCACACCAGGAGTCAACCGGAAATCATGATGGTCCTGCCGCCAAACGCAGAATGATGCAAAAATACGGAGACGGGGTCGATGTCGACCGCAGCATCATTTACCTGGAAAAGCCTTGTTATTATTTGTGCTCCTGACATGCCAGTGGGTCACGAAGCCGTTCAAATGCATCCCGACGGATGCGCTGAAGTCCGCTGCCCTCCGCGACAATACAGACAGAATCTGATGATCTATCCGGTAATGGGACCTACGCGGTGAAAGAGAACAGCGCAGCGCGGGTCCGCGCCCCGACCACGCCATCGGCCGCAAGTCCGTGCCGGCGTTGGTATGCCTTCACCGTATTTGTGGTATGTGGCCCGAACTTTCCGTCCGCCACGACAGGGTAGCCACGTCCGGCCAGCGCTCGCTGAATCTGGCGCACGCCGGGACGCCCGCGGTGGGTGTAGCGGACTTCCCGCGCTCGGGGCACCGGATCGGCGACCCGTCGTGCCGGCGCCACGTCGGCCGCAGCGGTCCGGTCCGGCGTAGTGACCGGTGTAACCGGTGTACTGACCGGCCCAGTAGGACCACCTGGGCCGGTGGGATCGCCCTGGTAAGTGCCTGTCGCGCCATCACCAGCTGCCTCGGTGGCGGCAGCCGCAGCCCGCCCGAGGTACACGCGGTAGGACCCGTTGGTGTACGTACTCCATGCTCCGATGCCCTGCATGTCGCACACCCGTTTGGCGGCCTGGGCGTTGATGGCTGGATCGAACAGATCTGCCCCGCCGACCCAGCCCGCATGCGCCCGCATGTTGATCTGCCACAGTCCCCGGGAATCCTCGCCATTGGGGTTGTGCGCGTTCGCGTTGCCGCCGGACTCGGCCAGCGCGACCGCGACCCAGGTCTGCAGCGGCTTCCCGTCACAACCGCCAAGTCCCGCCTTCCTGCCGGCACCGGCGATGGAAGCGTCGGGAACAGGTGTCGCAGCGACAGAACTCGTGCCGGGCGCAGGCGGGCCGGCACCGGGCGATGCGGTGGGGTTCGCGCTCGCCGGACCCGCGGTCAGCATCATTCCCGCCGTCGCGCCGATGACACCGGCGGTGGCAGCCACCGCGCCGCGGTTGTACTGGGACTGTTTTCTGTGCCTTCCCCTGGTCATTATCAGATATCTCACTTCAGTATCGTCGATCGGCTCATAGGCGCCGCGCGGACGCACCCGTCACAGCCAAGCTGGCGGAATGCCCACGGTGGGGCACGCGGCAGCCCGGCCATGACGGGTCGCATGTCTGTTAACAGTCGAGCCAGGTCACCCCAGCCGGCCAACGAGATAACTCGTGGAATAAATCTTCTGAAGCCGGACGACGGTTCCGCTGTGGGGAGCGGCCCACATCATGTCGCCCCCGGCGTAAATCGCCACGTGATGAATGTTTCCGGGCTGCCCGAAGAAGATGAGATCACCGGGTTGCTTGGCATCCCGCGATATCTTCTGCGACGCCGCGTACTGGGCGTCGGTCACCCGCGGCACGCTCCGGCCGAGCTGTTTGTAGATGTACTGGACAAGCCCGGAACAATCAAAGGAGTTCGGACCCTGGGCGCCCCACACGTATGGCTTGCCCGCCTGCTTCGATGCCAGATAGACGATCTTCTCACCGAGACTGGCAGTGGACGCCGCGGAACCGTCCTGCTGCGACGACGCACTGTCCGGCGGTGCCGAGAGGCCGCCAGTCT
>NZ_CAUVXO010000048.1:12364-13003 GCF_963555865.1 Protofrankia sp. Cr1 | reverse complement strand
CGGGTCGGACGCCGAGGGCGAATCGGACGCCGAGGGCGCGGTCCCGGCGTCACCGGCAGCGGTGTCACCGGCCCAGGTCTGCGCGGTGGCAGTGGTGGCAGTGGTCGAGCCGGCCGGACTGTCAGCCCCGGCGTCGTTCGCCAGTGCGGGGGCCGCAAAAGCGGTCAGAGCGACGGTCCCGGTGGCCGCGGCGGCAACCACCGCACGTGCGGACCGGCGGCGGAAGCTGGACCTGGCGGTCGGTGCACGGTGGCGACCGTGTCCGGACGGAACCCCGTCAGCAGAATCTGCACACGCCTGATATGCAGGCAACAATGATCCTTCCCGTACGCCTGCGAGGTTAGCTGTCGGGTTCGGGCCGGGAAGCCCGGTCAGCGCGGAGATCCGCGGCCGACTTCACCCCGAGGACGGCGCCACAAGGGCGACGTCCGTCAAGTCCTGGTTCCCCCGCTGCTGCCCTGGTGATTACTAGAAGGGAACACCGGACCGAGGGCAGAACTCGGCGTTCGGCCCGGTGTTGCTGAGAGCCCGGCCACGGTAGCGAACTACACGCTGTGACCGCAAGGGCCATTTTCCGCGAATCTCGACGCATGTCGACTACTATGCGTGTCAATCATCCGGCCGGCCGGTCAGAGAAAT
>NZ_CAUVXO010000048.1:6145-11976 GCF_963555865.1 Protofrankia sp. Cr1 | reverse complement strand
AGGAGTCAACGATGACGGCTGTACAACAGCTGGTCGAGCATGCGTTAGCGGAGGTCGGCTACGCCGGGGACGGCCACAATCACACGAAGTACGGTCAGGAGTTCGGCTACGACGGGAATGCATGGTGCGCGATTTTCGTCTGGTGCATGTTCGAGCAGGTCGGGATCAACCTCCCGCTGAAGTCGGCGCACGTGCCCACGATCTGGTCCTGGGCGCGAGCCCACGGCCTGGCCATCGCCTCCACCGAGGCCAACCCCGGAGACCAGATCATTTTTGACTGGACAGGCCACGAAACCGCCGCTGGCAATGACACCCACACCGGCCTGGTCGTCGAACGCACCGGCAATAATGTCGTCACGGTCGAGGGTAACGTCGGAAACGATCAGGTACTACGCAGAACCTGGCTGGCCGGCGGTATACTCATCGCCGGATGCGTGAACTGGCAGTCGATGTTCAGCGGTGGCCCGCGCTTCCCGCTCGCCCCCCAGAATCCGCCGAACCGGTTCGCCTACTTCCCGACGAGCGCGCGCGGGTCCCTCGACCAGGGCGAGTCAGGGGTGTTCCCGGATCTGCGCCACCCGGTCACGACCGCTCAGAACGCGCTCAACATCGCTACGGGCCGGGAGGGCGATAATCGCCTGCTCTCCCCGGACGGCGCCTTCGGCCCGCTGACGGAGAAAGCGTTCCGTGATTTCCAGGAATTCTGCCGGTTGAACGACCCGGCGGTGGCAGTCACCGGTGTGGTCGACCGGACGACCTGGCGCCTTCTCGACTATTTCCTCGACATCAAAGGCCGGTGAACCGACGCCTACGCGATCTTTCGAGGTTTGTGCGATCGACAAGGACTCTTCCGTCGCACAAACCTCGAAAAATCATCTAGCCGGCCGGCGGCCGGCGGCCGGACGCTAGCCGGCAGACGCTAGCCGGCAGACGCCACAATCATCATGACGCGCTCGCATGGTTGTCGAGGTGACGGCGGACCACACGACGGGCGATCGCCCAGCGGTGGGTCTCCGACGGCCCGTCATAGATACGGAACGGGCGGACCTCGCGCAGGAAGCGCGAGAGCAGCACATCCCCGGAGATACCGAGGGAACCACAGATCTGCAGCGAACGGTCGACGACCCGCCAGACGGCCTCGGCGGTGAACGTCTTCGCCACCGCGGTCGACTGAGCCCCGGAGCGACCCTGGTCGAGTTCCCAGCATGCCTGCAGGACCAGCCCGCGGGACGCCGCGATATCAATCTCATTATCCGCGATCATCGCCTGGACCATGCCCAGCTCCGCCAGCCGGGAACCGAACAGCCGCCGGTCCGCCGCCCGGGCCACGGCGATATCCTGGGCCCGGGCGGCGATCCCCAGCCAACGCATGCAGTGGGTCGTCCGCGCCGGCCCGAGGCGAACCTGGGCATAGTCGAAACCCTTGTCCACCTCGCCGAGAACCGCGTCGTGCGGCACCAGGCAGCCGTCGAACAGCATCTCGCAATGACCGCCGTACAGGCTCTCGTCGAGGGTCTCGACATGACGGACGATCTTCATTCCGGGGTTGTCCGCATCGACGAGGAACATCGTCGCTCCACCGCGGTGACCCGGTTCGCCCGATGTGCGGGCCATGCAGATCGCATATGCGGCACCGTCCGCGCCGGTGATGAACCACTTACGGCCGTCGATCCGCCAGCCGCCCGGCTCCTTTGCAGCGCGCGTGGTCAGAGCGGTCGGATCCGACCCCGCTCCGGGCGCGGGCTCGGTCATCGCGAAGCAGGATCGCACCTCGCCCGTTGCCAACGGCCGCAGATACCGCTCCTTCTGCTCGGCCGTCGCGATGGCCTCCAGCATGTGCATGTTGCCCTCGTCGGGGGCGGCGATGTTCAGTGCCAGCGGGCCGAACAGCGAGTAGCCCGCCGCCTCGAAGACGGGTGCGCGTCCGCGCATGTCCAGGCCGTGCCCGCCGAACTGCGCCGGCACGTGCGGGGCGAAGAGCCCCGCGTCCTTCGCCGCCTGCTGCAGCCGCGCCCGCATCGCGTCACCGCCGCGCGCGGCCACGCCTGCGAACGCCTCCTCCTCGGGGACGACGACGCTGCGCACGAACTCGGCAGTGCGTCTGGCGAGTTCACTGACCACCGGGTCATGGCCAAGATCAATGGACACGTGAACCTCCTTCATACCGGCCGGCGTCGCCCAAAGGAGACCCGCCGCGGATCTGGCCGAGAATCGTCAGTTTTCCGTCAGCAAAGCAGGCCGGTCGACTCGTGCACAAGGAACAGGCGCCACTGAAGATCAAATCGCGAACAAGGCTCGTCAACATTGTTGACTATCATGTGTGCACGCGGACGGCCCGAACCAACCCGCACTCCACGCCCACCGACGGCGGGCCCGGTCGGGCCGGATCAGTCCAGATGGTAGATGCGGGCGGCGTTGTCGTGCAGGATCTTGCGCAGCGCGTCGCCGGGCAGCTGCGCGAACGCCTCCGCGACGAACAGGTCCGGCCGGATCGCCGCGCTCGCCGGGCCGGGCGACATGCTCGTCGGGTGCGGGAAGTCGGTCTCGTAGAGGAAGTTGTCGGCTCCGAGAAGTTCGATCGCCTGCCGGGCGGTCTCCCGCTCGAACCAGAAACAGCCGAAGATCTGGCGCTGGAAGTACTCGCTGGGCAGCAGGTCGTATTCGGGGTGTTCGATCGGGACGCCGCAGTTCCTCCACTGCCAGTCCAAAGCGGCGAGGGCGTAGGGGAGCCAGCCGATTCCGCTCTCGACCGAGACGAAATTCAGCCGCGGGAAGCGGTGGCAGATCCCGGCACAGATGACGGTCGCGATGGCGCGGGCGTTGCCCATGAAGAAGGAAACCCCGACCGAGGCGTAGTTCGCGTGGATCCCGTTACCCGGGAAGTTCTTCTCGATCAGGGACAGGTCGCCCGATGCGATGTGGAAGTTCACCGGAACGCCGAGATCCTGGGCGGTCGCCCAGATCGGGTCCCAGTGCGGATCACCGAGCAGCGGCAGACCGAAGAAGTCGGTCTCCTGAGCCATGATCACGCCCCGATGCCCCATCGCGACTGTTCGTTCGATCTCAGCGACGCTCGCCGCCAGATCCCAGAAGGGCAGCGCCGCCATGGGCAGCAGCCGGGACGGGTCCGCGCTCGCCCAGTCGGTCTGATAGTCGTTGTACGCCTGGATGCAGCGCACCATCAGTTCGGGGTCCTTGAGTCCGAGGAACCTCCCGGTACCGAACCCCGCCACGTTGGGGTACAGCACCTGCGCCCAAATCCCGTACTCGTCCATTTTACGCAGCCGGTCGGGGGCGTTCCACAGCGCCGGGTCGACGTCGGCGAGGCGCCGGGGATGCTTCGGCGGGAACTCCGCCCAACCGGCCATCGCTCCGCCCGCGGTGGCAGACAGGCGCGCGTCGCCGAAATACCACGCCTCCTCCTGGAGGTCGTCATCCCAGCGGACGTGCGGAACCAGATCACCCCACTTCGCCGTGGAGATCCGCGACGTCCACAGATCGGCGGGTTCGATCACATGGGTATCCGCGTCGATCACTCTGATGCCATCGGTCACTGCCGTCCCGGCCATGACGCCGCTCCCCTCGAGGTCTTCGGGAGACGCCGGATGTCACGACGCGCGTCCCGGCCGCACTCTGATGTGATCTATACCTTATTTCTTATGAGGAAATCCGACAAGCGGTCCCGGAAATGTAGCGCGGACGCGATTTTCTCTCGCCGAACGGAAAGACCGGTCCACCTTGCGGCCTCGAACGACTTCGGCTACCGCAGGCACTGACCGGGTCACCTGGGCGACCCCATCGAGTGCCGCCCAGGCACCGACCCACGGCGCACGCGTCCGGCTTACGCGGCCCGATCCACCCAGGTACCTCACATGTCAGACGTCCACCGCCGGCCCCGGCGGACCGGCCGCGACCGTGATCGCGTCTTCCGGACACGAACTGGCGCCGAGCCGGGCCGCTTGTGCCCGGTCCGCGGTCACCACGAAGGTGACGCCGCGGGGGAGGCAGAAACCGTCGTCATCGGTGTCGAACACCTCCGGAGCGAGCGAATAGCAGCGGCCCTGCCCGGTACACCGGGTGGGGTCGACCATGATCTGCACGGTGAGCCGCTCCCCCGTTGTCGGATCGGCGGTCATGACCGGTCCCAGACCAGCGGCAGGGCGACCAGCCCGGCTGCACCACCGCGCTCCAGCACCGGCTCACCGCCCGCGATCCGGTAGTCGGGGATCCGCCGGTGCCACTGCTCCAGCGCAACCGCCATCTCGGCGCGCGCGAGATGGGAGCCCAGGCATCGGTGCGGTCCGGCGGCAAAGGAGATGTGCCGGTTGACCGCACGGTCGAGATCGACCTGGTCAGCGTCTGGAAACGAGCGCGGGTCGCGCATGGCCGCACCGAGCAACAGCAGCGCCATGTCCCCCTTCTTCATCGGGCAGCCGTGGAAATCCACGTCACGGGTGATCTTTCGGCCATCCTGGATGATCGGGAACGCCCGCAGGAACTCCTCGACCGCCGTCGGCACCACCCCCGGTTCGGTCGCCACCCGTCGACGGTGCTCCGGCGTCGTCGCCAGATGGTGGAACGCATAGCTCAGCTGGCTCTTGACGGTGTCGAGACCCGCAAGCACCAACACAACGCACATCTGCAGAATCTCGTCATCACGCAACGGTCTATCTTCATAATGTGCTGTCATGAGATAGCTGACGAAGTCACTCTCGGGGTCGCGCAGCGTCGCCCGCCGATCCGCGACGACACCGATGAAGTACTCGGTCATCGCGCCCATCGCCGCCATCGTCCGGGCCTGGCCCTCAGGATCGGTGAAGGCGTCGAAGACCGTGTCCACCCACTCGACGAACAACGCGTCATCGGTCTCAGGCAAACCCATGATCGACAAAAACACCCGGGTCGGGTACACCGCCGCGAAGTCGGCCACGAACTCGCAGCCACCGGAGTCAAGAAAGGCGTCGATGGTCCGGTCGCACAGTTCGCGCATCCGGGGCGTCGCCCGGGCGACCGCACGGGGTGAGAAGGGCGGGTTGAGGATCTGACGGTACCTGCCGTGCTCGGGCGGGGCGACATTGGTCGGAATCCAGCGGTAACCCGGGTTCGGGTCCAGGACGATCACCGAGTCGCTACCGAAGACCTCGGGGTTCTGGTAGGCCTCGCGGCACTGATCAAAGCGGGTGATCATCCAGAAGCCGGCCCCGAAACTGTTCCAGTAGACGGGGGACGCCTCACGCAGCTGCGCCATCTCTCCGATGCCCGCCAGCACCGGCCGCGGCGACATGATGTCGTAGTTGACCACCGGGCAGGACCCGGCGGGCGTCGCGCGCTCCGGCATGGGTGTGGGTACGGGCGCCGACATCAGCCGAGCGCCAGACTCTGGTCGAACGTCCGGACCTCGATCCAGCCGATCTCGAGTTGGATCTCGGTGATGACCCAACCGTCACCGTCGCGGCGCAGCCGGTTGCGGTAACGACTGGACATCTGCAGAACCTGGTTGGGGTCGTCGGCGGCAACCTGGTGGGAGGTGAGGTAGGCGAGCGCCGAGGCCTGATCGCCTTCGACGTCGACGTGGTAGACAGACACAAGGTGGTGTTGGAAGCCGCGGTCCGCCGTCATCTTGTCGACCCAGGCCACGATGGCATCGGCGCCCTCGACCCACTCGCTCCACGTACCGGCTGCGGTGTAGCGCATCCGAGCGTCGTCGTCGAACACCGTGCGTAAACCTACAAAATCCTTCTGGTCGACCGTCGAACAGTAACGGTAGAGCGTGTCGCTCGCGTTGATGTGGTCACGGACATCCTCGAACGTCTTCACAGTGGTCATCCGGT
>NZ_CAUVXO010000048.1:4377-5648 GCF_963555865.1 Protofrankia sp. Cr1 | reverse complement strand
CTTGCGGTGACACTGCCAACCGGCCGGTCCGCATCGCTCTGGCGGGTCGATTCCGGCTGCATGTCACACCTTCGTCGACGGCTGAAGGCGAGGTTGGAGACAGATTCCTTATAACGAACTAGCTTGTCAAGGGTGATCAGTGATCCGATTCGCTACCAGCGGACTGGTCGAGACACACGATCATCTTCCCGACATTGTCGCCGCGGAGCATGGCCAGGAAGGTCGGCCAAGCGGCCTCAATACCACCGTGGACAACCGTCTCGACACTGCGGACAGCGCCCTCGCGCAGCCAGCGCGACATGTCACCGGTGAATGCGGCGCGCTGGTCGGCATGGTCACCGACGAGAAAACCCGCCATCCGCAGCCGCCGCCAGATCATCAGCAGCAGGTTGCGTGGACCGGGTACGGGCTCGGTCGCGTTGTAGGTGGAGATCGCCCCGCAGAGCGCAATGCGGCCGAACGGGCGCATCACCCGGATCGCGGCTTCCAGCTGTTCTCCCCCGACGTTGTCGAAATACACGTCCAAACCGTCGGTGTCAAGCTGCGCGAGAGCCGCGGAGAGCGACGCCCGCACAGGCTGATCACGGTAGCTGAACGCGGCGTCGAACCCCAGATCCTCGGTGAGAAAGCGGACCTTCTCCTCGGAGCCTGCACTGCCGATGACACGGCAGCCCATGACCTTGGCGATCTGGCCGACCGTGGCGCCCACCGCACCGGCCGCCGCCGAGACGAACACGGTTTCCCGGGTGTGCACGCGGCGACGTGGCGCAGCCCGACATAGGCGGTCATACCCGTGATGCCCAGTGCACCGAGGTACGTGGAGTCGGGAAACCCGGTCGTGTCGACGGGTTCAACGTCGACGGGTTCAACATCCGCGGCGGCTACCAGCGCGTACTCCCGCCATCCCGCCCGGTGGACCACGTGCCGGCCGACCGGGATGGCGGACACACCGGACGCAACCACCTCGCCGACCGCGTGTCCCTGCATCGGGGCGCCGAGCGCATAGGGCTCGACATACGAGGCCACCGCACTCATCCGGCCACGCATGTACGGTTCCACCGACATCACGGTGTTGTGCACGAGGAGCTCACCAGCGCCGGGGTCGGGTATGTCGACCTCGACCAGAGCCACATCGTCGTCCGTCGGCCATCCCGCAGGACGGCGCACCAGGTGCCATTCCCGGCTACCGGTCACCGCTGGCTCCTCTCCACCCGGTTCGCCCCGCCGGCGCATCGTCATCGGCTATTGCTCGCGCCATGACCGCGGTGGAC
>NZ_CAUVXO010000048.1:0-4174 GCF_963555865.1 Protofrankia sp. Cr1 | reverse complement strand
GCGCCATGCCGGATTCGCACAATATTCGTCGTGATGAAAAGCCACAAGGGTCATGTCGCCCCTTCCCGCCGCCGGCTGGGCGGGTGACCGCGTCACCACCATCTCCACCGTCGACGACAGGCTAAGAGCGCCCGGCAATAGGGGCGTGGATCAAGGAGCGGGGCTGGGGTGCGTAGATCGCAAGGCGGAGGAGGGAGGCACCCTGGTGTTGGGTGTCGACCGACGACAACGTGGCGAGGTGCGCGCCCCAGCCCCGCGACGCCGCGTCCCCTATTGCCGGTCGCTCTAAAGCAGACCAGAGCAGACCAGAGCAGGCCAGGCCAGAGCGGTCGCAACCGGGGCTTGCGGCTTTTCATCATGAGAAATAAAGTCGGCTACACACCCGCGTACAGGGAGGTCACACGGTGGACGCTCGGCATCCGTCGCTGGTGCAACGGCAGCCCCGGGCCCGACGCGGGCCGCTGTCGGGCATCCGCGTGGCCGACTTCTGCTGGATGGGCGTCGGTTCCGTCGCCACCCGCATGCTCGCGGACTTCGGCGCCGAGGTCATCAAGATCGAAAGCCGGACCCGGCTGGACATGCCCCGCCGATTACCGCTCTACAAGAACGACTCCCGCTCGTTCGGCGCGGAGGATCCCGATCCCGACCCGGACAAGGGCGGACTGTTCAACAACTACAGCCGCAACAAACTCGGCGTGACAATCAACATGCGGTCCGTCGAGGGCCGGGAACTGGCCGAGCGACTCATCGCACAAAGCAGTGTGGTGACGGAGAACTTCGCTCCCGGCGTCATGGCAGGCTGGAATCTGACCTACGAACGGCTACGCGCGCTGTGCCCCGAGGTCATCTACGCCCACATGAGCGGTTTCGGCCAGAGCGGCCCGCACCACACGTACCGCAGCTACGGGCCGGTGGTGCAGGCGGTCAGCGGACTGTCCTTCATCAGCGGCCTACCCGACCGGGAGCCCTCGGGTTGGGGTCTGTCCTACATGGACAACCAGGCTGCCTACTACAACAGCGCGGCCCTGCTCATGGCGATCATGCATCGCAACGCGACCGGGAAGGGCACGGAAATCGACACCTCCGCCGTGGAGGTCGGCGTCAGCCTGCTCGGTCCCGATCTGCTGGACGTCACCGTGAACGCACGACCGACCCGCCGGCCGGGCTTCCCCCCGGGTAACCGGCTGGAACACCCGCAGGCTGCCCCGCACGGGGTGTACCCCTGCGCCGGCGAGGACCGGTGGGTGGCCGTCGCAGTCTTCGACGACACCGACTGGCACCGTCTGACCGAAGCCATCGGCAACCCCGCATGGACGACGGACCCGCGTTTCGCCAGCGGATCGAGCCGGTTCGCCCACGCTGACACGCTCGACGCCCACCTCGCGGAGTGGACCAGACAGCGGTCACCGCATGAGGTCATGACACTGCTGCAGGACAACGGCGTCTGTGCAGGTGCCGTCCAGGACGCGCGCGACCTCAACGAGGTCGACCCGCAGCTTGCCCATCGCGGCACGTTCTTCGAGCTGGACCACCCGGTGATCGGCCCGGCGCGCTTCGAGGGGACACCGGTGGCGTTCTCCCGTATCGAACAGGACAACTGGCGGTCAGCCCCGCTGCTCGGCGAGGACAACTCCTACGTGTTCAGCGACATCCTCGGCCTGTCCACGAACGAAGTGGCCGACCTCGCCGCGGCGGGTGTGATCTGAGATGACCACGTCCCAGCCCGGGACACCCGGTTCCCCGCCGCTTCCGTATTCGGGGCTGACGGTCGTCGAGTGGGCGGGTGACCCCGCTGGTGAAGGGACCGGACGACTCCTCGTGGAGCTCGGTGCCGACGTGATCAAGATCGAACCACCGCAGGGATCACCGACGCGGCGGATCGGTCCCTTCGCGCACGACGTCGTCAGCGCCGACACGAGCCTGACGTTCTGGTACTACAATTTCGGCAAGCGCAGCGTGGTCTCCGACGGATCGGAATCGGACCAGGCGTTGTTGCACCGCCTGCTCGTCGGCGCGGACGTCCTGCTCATCACCTTGCGCCCGCGCGAGATCGCCGCGGCCGGCCTGGACTACTCCGAGCTGCTGACCACGCATCCGCAACTGATCATCCTGTCGGTCACCGCGTTCGGGCTGGACGGCCCGTGGGCGGACTACCGCACCTGCGATCTGGTCGGACTCGCCGCGGGCGGCCCGCTGGCCAGCTGCGGCTATGACGACCACTCGATCCCGCCCATCCGCCCCGGCGGCAATCAGGGTTACCACACGGCGACGAGTTTCGCCCACTGCGGCCTGCTGCTGGCGTTACTCGATCGCCAGCGGACAGGTGCGGGGCAGCTGGTGGACGTGTCCATGCACGAGTCGCTCGCTGTCAGCGGGGAACTGGCGAATCCATACTGGTTCTACCCGAAGGTCCTCGTGCACAGGCAGACCTGTCGCCACGCCCAGCCCGTGCCGACACAGCCGGCGCTGTTCCGCTGCGCCGATGACCGATGGGTCTACTTCGCGCTCATCCTCGCCGACCGCAAGCCATGGGATGCGCTGGTCGCATGGATGGAAAGCCTCGGCGTCGCCGCGGACCTGACCGACACAGCCTACGATGATCTGGCGCACCGCCAGCAGAACTTCGCGCACATTCAGGAACTCATCGAATGCCTGTTCCTCCTGCAGGACGCCACGACGGCCTACCACGAGGGGCAACGGCGCGGGCTGCCGATCGGGCCGGTCAACGCCCCCGAGGATGTCCTGGACGACGAGCACCTGCAGGCGAGGAACTTCTTCACCACGGTCGCCTTCGACAGTGATCTCAGCGCATTGGTCCCGACGAGCCCCTACCGGTTCTCGTCCTTCCAGACCGTTGCTCCCACGCGGGCGCCACGGTTGGGTGAACACACTGGACACGTACCCGCCGCCAAGGAGGCAGACCGGTGATGAGCAGACCTGTAGTACGGACACGGCCGGTGGACGACGGACTGTTCGTCGAGGGCGACGACGGGCCCAGCCTCGTCGCGAGCAGCTGCCGGTCGTGCGGGACGACGACCTTCCCGCGCCAGCAGTCGTGCCCGAAATGCACCCGAATGGACATGACGGACCGCCTTCTCCCCCGCAGCGGCACACTGTGGTCCTTCACCGTGCAGAATTTCCGTCCCAAACCGCCCTACGCCGGTCCGGAGCCGTTCACGCCCTTCGGCGTGGGATACGTGGAGCTTCCCGGCGCGGTCATCGTCGAGGCCGTCCTGACCGAAAACGACCCGCAGCGGCTGCACATCGGGGAGCCGATGGAGCTGGTCCTCGTGCCCTTGTGTCACGACGACGACGGCACCCAGGTCCTCACCTACGCGTTCTCCCCCGTCCGATCCGGTGACCCGGAACGGGGATCAGACGGAAACCAGACCCCGAACCTGGGTAACCACAAGTAACCACAAAGGAGTGCGCCGTGGATGTCGCCATCGTGGGCATCGGAATTCATCCGTTCGGGCGACACGAGGGGGTCAGCGGACGGGCGCAGGGAGCCTACGCGGCCCGGGCTGCGCTGACGGACGCGGGCCTGGAATGGCCCGACATCCAGTTCGCCTTCGGCGGCAGCCTCGCGGCAGGGGCCGCCGACTCGCTCGTCTCGGACCTGGGGCTGACCGGCATCCCGTTCATCAACGTGGCCAACGGATGCGCGACGGGCGGCAGCGCACTGATCAACGCAGACAGTACCATCAGGTCGGGCGCGTACGAACTCGGGATGGTGATCGGCTTCGACAAGCATCCGCGGGGTGCCTTCGACGCCGACCCCGCGACGGTCGGCCTGGGGCAGTGGTACGGCGAAACCGGACTCATGCTGACGACCCAGTTCTTCGGGATGAAGGCGCAGCGCTACCTGCACACGTACGGCCTCAGTCCGTCGATACTGGCGAAGGTGGCGGTCAAGGCCTTCTACAACGGTTCGCTGAACCCCAACGCGTGGCGCCGTATCCCGCACACGGAAGAAGCGATCATGTCGTCGACGATGGTGAGCCATCCGCTGACGCAGTACATGTTCTGCTCGCCGGGGGAAGGCGCAGTCGCGCTCGTGCTGTGCCGGGCGGACCGCGCGCGCAGGTACACCGACACGCCGGTGTACCTGCGGTCCGCGGTACTACGTTCACGCCGGTTCGGCTCGTTCGAGGTGTTCAGCCCGTGGCTGGCG
>NZ_CAUVXO010000047.1:19789-23276 GCF_963555865.1 Protofrankia sp. Cr1 | reverse complement strand
GACATGGAGATCAGATTTTCGCTGTCGCTTCCCCGGGACGAGATCTCCATTCCTATTGTCCGCCGGATGTGCACGCAGTCACTGAAGGTTCTCGGCGCGCATCAGGAGTGCGTCGACGACGTGGAACTCGCGCTTACCGAGGCATGTGCCAACGTGCTGAAGCACGCCCAGGCGTATGACTGGTACGAGGTCTCGGTCAACGTCGACAACCAGGTGGCCGCCATCGAGGTGCTGGACAACGGAGGTGGCTTCGACGTCTTCCAGATTGACGCCATGATTCTCGAGGCATCCGCCGATGACACGATCTGCGAAGACGGCCGTGGTATCTATGTCATGCACGAGCTCATGGACAGCGTCCAGTTCGATATTGTGGACGGGCCGCGTCCCGGCATCCGGGTTCATCTGGAAAAACTGCTGCAGTGGGATGAAAGCGCACCCGCCATCCGGCTCGAACGCGCCCCGGCTCACTGCGGGTCCTGACCGGCCGGGTCCTGATCGCGTGGCCGCCGCTTGATCGCCGGTAGGCTGACCACATGAGCGGTGGCCAGCACGAAACAGTCGGCGGGGCGTCATCGGTAGCACGCCGGATCGGCGTGGTGACATTTCCCGGCTCGCTGGATGACAGGGACGCCGCTCGCGCGGTCGGTCTCGGCGGCGGCGAGGCCGTTGCGCTCTGGCACGGTGACACCGAGCTGGCCGGGGTGGACGCGGTGGTGCTGCCCGGCGGGTTCTCCTACGGCGATTATCTGCGCGCCGGGGCGATAGCCCGTTTCTCCCCCATGGTCGGCGCGGTCGTGGACGCGGCCCGTGACGGGTTGCCCGTCCTCGGGATCTGCAACGGATTTCAGGTGCTGTGTGAGGCCGGACTGCTGCCCGGGGCACTCACCCGTAACGTCGGCCTTCATTTCGTCTGCCGGGACCAGCGGCTGCGGGTGGAAAACGCCTCGACCGCGTGGACCTCGGAGTACACGGCCGGCGCGGAGGTTGTTATTCCCGTGAAACATGGCGAAGGCCGCTATGTGGTGAATCCGGCGACACTGGCCCAACTCGAACATGACGACCTGGTGGTTGCCCGCTATCTCGGCGGGAACCCGAACGGATCGGTCGCCGACATAGCCGGCGTCTGCAATGCCGGACGCACGGTTGTCGGGTTGATGCCACATCCCGAGCACGCCGTCGAGCCGCTGACCGGCCCGGGATCGGACGGCCTGGCCATGTTCCGGTCGGTGACATCCGGCGTTCTCGCCGTCTGATCGACTCCCGGCGCGACCGGCCGAAGGGTGCGCGATCATGCCTTTCGCGCGCACCCGGAGGCCCTCAAACGGCCAGTCCGTCCACATCGGCTATATCGGCTATATCGGCCTCGACGGAGCGGCGCAGGGCCGCGTGCAGGGACGCGGGCGTGAGTACGCCGACGTAGTCGTCCCGGTCGTAGACGGCGATGCGGGCGGCGGCGTCGCCCAGGAGCACGGCGAACGCGTCCTTCAGAGAGGCGCCCAGCTCCACCCAACCGGCGAGCGGACGCAGCGCTGCCGCGCTCGCGACCGGACCATGCCCGGCCAGCTCCCCGGCCTCGACCCACCCGCGCACCTCCCCGGACGCCGGGTCGACGACGACCGCCCAGCCGGCGCCGTCCGTGCTGACCCGCACCCGGCTACCCTCGCCGGACCCACCGGACCCACCGGACCCACCGGACCCACCGGACCCACCGGACCCACCGGACCCACCGGAGCCGCCCGGCACGTGCCGGGCGATCGCCTGCAGTGTCTCGGCCGCCGACGTATCCATCCGCACCACCGGTGGGTGTTCGGTGTCGGCCACCCCCAGCGGGGTGACCGCGAGCCGACGCAGCGACCGGTCGAAGCCGGTGAGATCCGCGACGAACGGCGTGGCCGGCGCTCCCAGGACGCGGGTGGCAGCGGCGTACTGCTCAAGTAGACCGCCGGGGCGGAACACCGCGATCCGGTCCGCGAGGTGCACGGCCTCGTCCAGGTCGGGCGTGACGAAGATGATCGTCTTGCCGATATCCCGGTGCAGCAGAACGAGATCGGTACGCAGCCGTTCACACGCCATCGGGTCCAAGCCCGAGCACGGCTCGTCCATCAGCAGTACCAGCGGGTCGGCGGCGAGTGCGCGGGCAATACCGGCCCGTTGCCGTTGCTCGGCGGAAAGTTCATGCGGGTAACGGTCGCCGACGACCGCTGGATCAAGCCCAAGCAGTTCGAGCAGCTCCTGCCCGCGGTCGTGAACCCGCGGCCGCGCCCAGCGCAGCAGTCTGGGAACCGTTTCGACATTTGCCCGGACGGTCAGGTGCGGGAACAGGCCGACGCTCGCGGCGACATGACCGATGCGCCGGCGCAGCGTGACCGGATCCACGCGGGCAACATCCTCGCCGGCCACGAGGATCTGGCCGGACGTCGGCTCGATCATCCTGTTGATGAGATTAATGATTGTGGTCTTGCCGCACCCGGACGGCCCGAGCAGGCAGATGAAATCACCCTCGGCCACGTCGAGATCGAGATTCGTAACAGCGACCGTCCCGTCCAGGTGACGCTTCTGGACGCCTCGAAGCGAAATCATCGGCTCAGTCGCCATCGACTCCGACCAACCCCTCCCGCACCGATTGCGATCATTCCGACCGTGGAACCCACAGCGCCGTCGTTTGTGTTTCATAGCTTTTCTATCGGATTATCCGGTCAGTATCGACTTATCCCGGTAACGTCGCCGTGTGAGCACAATCTCGCAGACCGCCTCGTGGCTTGGCGACAGCGCCAACTGGAACGGCGACAACGGCGTCACCCGGCGCCTCATCGAACACCTGACGGTGACTGCCGCGTCCGTGGGGATTGCGTGCGCCCTCGCGCTACCGATCGGGGTGTGGCTCGGGCACGTCGGGCGAGGCCGCATACTCGCTGTCGGCGGCTCCGCGGTTGAACGGGCGGTGCCGGCATTCGCCGTGCTCGTGCTGTTGGCCGTCGGGCCGCTTGGCTTCGGCAACACCGCGGCCACGGTCGCGCTGACCCTCATCGCGGTACCACCGCTGCTGTCCACTGCCTACATCGGTGTGCGCGATGTTGACAGGGCGGTGACCCAGGCCGCGGTCGGGATGGGCATGTCCGCTGGTCAGGTGGTGCGGCAGGTGGAGCTACCGCTGGCCGCACCACTGCTGCTGGTAGGCCTGCGGACGGCGGCGGCCCGGGTCATCGCCACCGCCACGGTCGCCGCCCTCGTCGGCGGCGGCGGGCTTGGCCGACTCGTGCTGGACGGTCTGGCCCACCACGACGATGCGCAGGCCGTTGGCGGCACGGTCCTGGTCGTGGCGCTGGCCCTGATCGTCCAGGGCCTGCTGCTCTGCCTCGGCCGGCTGGTGACGCCCGCTGGCTGCGGGCCCAGCCGCCTGCATCCCCGCTGGTGATCAGCGGGACGCATAGTCGAGTGTGAACGAACGCTCGTCAAACGCGTGCGGCCGGCCGCCAGCGGGTACTCC
>NZ_CAUVXO010000047.1:16175-19547 GCF_963555865.1 Protofrankia sp. Cr1 | reverse complement strand
CACGCTCACCAGACCCGCCACGCACTCGAATCCCAGCTGGCCACGGGCTCGCTCGGGCTTACCTGTGACCGGGTCGCGGACCGTCTGCTCAGCACCGCCCGGTCGAACCGCGCATGACGACAAACACGATTTCCCAGCCTACTTGCGGCCTTCGCCCCAGCCTGCCCTTTCCGACCGGGCACGCGCGCTCAGCGGCGGATCGCCAGTCGGTACTTCTCCCACTGCCGCTTGTCGTCGGAGAAAAAGTACTCCAGGAGATCGTGTAGGTAGCCCGGGTCGGGTGCATGCCTCGACGGCGGTATGTACTGCTTCACACGAAAAGCTCCGAACCCGACATTGTACATCGTATACAGACCCAGTTCAGTCTGTCGAGTTCCTCTAGAACACGGTCGGACACCGGATTGTCCTCGTCTTCTTCAGATGCCGTCTCGACAACGAGGCTCGGGCAGTGCGCCCAACGCCCATGGGCTGCTGCCTCATACAGCGACTCCAGCCGATTGGCCTCGGCCGACCGTTTGATTTCAAAGGATGAAATCGTGAGGACGACGTCGGGCAGGAGATACGAGCTCCAGACTTCGACCGCCGCGACGTCCGGCCGGGACCACTGACCGCTGGCCCGTACCCGCCTGCGCGCGGAAGCGGTCTCACGGATGTGGCTGAAGGTGAGACCAGCCGTGTCGATCTCACTCTGGTACCAGTCGACGAAGGGCTGATACAGCTCGGACTCCCGGCGTACCAGCTGGCCAGGGCCGGCAGCGGCGAATCCCGCGTCGGCTATGTGCGTTTCCAACACCTCGTCGTCCGGCGTCTGGAGCACATCGTCTGCGCGAGCGATCGTGCCCCCACGGCCTCGCCCGAGCCGGACGAGACCGGCCGTCTTGAGCTCGTCCAACGCCAGTCGATAACGGTCGTTCGTGATTCTCACAGCGCTGCGCAGCCGAAGGCCGCCGACGGGAGTGCCGTCCGGCGGAAGCTGGTCGAAGACCACAAGCGCATCGCGAGAAGCTTTCGGTGGAGTCCGGTCACTCGGGGCCCTGCGGATCCGCCGCCCTTCCACAATCGCCATACCCACGAGAACAAGCTCCGCCACCGCCTCGTCGAACTGCGCATCCTCCATACGGAGCCGCTTCCGCAATGCACCGCAGTTCGACGGTGCCGGCCCGATCTCGGTATAGAGTTCCGCCGCCGCTCTGGAAAGTGCCATCGTCCCCTCGCCGTCAGCCAGCCACCATGAGAGCGCTTTTTCTGCGCTATGACAGGCATATCCGATACGGGACGAGCACAGGAGTCATTTCTGACCTAATCACATCCGCCGCGGCGAGGTTTGAACCGCGCCCGAAGACGACGCGTGCCGCCGGATCGGTCTGGTGGTGCCGGCCGAGAGCACGGGCGGTAGGTCATTGCGGTCACCGGAGCGGCAGTTTCCACCTACGGCCAACGGCCGTCATCCCCGGGGGATCCGGTACCCGGCTGGGATCCCCCGGAACACCGCTGGTCCCGAACGGTTAGTCCCGAATCTGGGCGGCGGAGGTGTAGGAGGCGTCGAGTTGCCGGTTGAGGTTGACCGCGGCGTTGATCAGCGCGAGATGCGTGAAGGCCTGCGGGAAGTTACCGAGCTGCTCGCCGGTCAGGCCGATCTCCTCGGAATACAGACCCAGCGGATTGGCATAGGTGTGCATCTTCTCGAAGATGAGCCCGGCCTCCTCCAGCCGGCCCGATCGGGCCAACGCGTCGACGTACCAGAACGTGCACAGAGAGAAGGTGCCCTCCGAACCGCGGAGCCCGTCCGGGGATGCTTCCGGGTTGTACCGGTAGACCAGGCTGTCAGAGACCAGTTCGGAGTCCATCGCGTTCAAGGTGGACAACCACATCGGGTCGTCGGGGACGACGAAACCGACCTGGACCATGCGCAGCAGGGAGGCGTCCAGCACGTCGGTGTCATAGTGCTGGACGAAGGCCTGCCGCTTGTCGTTCCAGCCCCGGTCCATGACCTGGCGGTAGACGCGGTCACGTTCGGTGGCCCACCGCTGGAGCTTGCCCGGCCGGGCCCGCTCGGCCGCGAGCCGGATGGCGCGGTCGAAGGCGGCCCAGGAGTTGATCCGGCCGTAGGTGAAGTTCTGCCGGCCGCCGCGGGTTTCCCAGATGCCTTCCTCGGGGGAGTCCCAGTGGTCGCACAGCCAGTCCAGCATGTCGACCACGCGGTTCCACCGGGCGTGGCCGAGGGCGACACCGTGACGGTCCGCGAAGTAGATCGAGTCCATCGCCTCGCCGTAGATGTCGAGCTGGAGCTGGTCGGACGCGCCGTTGCCGATCCGCACCGGCGCCGAGCCCATGTAACCCTCGAAGTGGTCGAGGGTCTCCTCACTCAGGTCGGACGACCCGTCCACCCGGTACATGATCTTCAAGGGTCCGGAGGCGTCACCGGCCTGCTCCTCGATCCGGTTGGCCAGCCACCCGACAAAGCTGCGTGCCTCCTCGACGTAGCCCAGTCCCAACAGCGCGTACACCGAGAACGACGCGTCGCGGATCCAGGTGAACCGGTAGTCCCAGTTGCGCTCGCCGCCGATCTGTTCGGGCAGCCCGGCGGTGGGCGCTGCCACCACCGCACCGCTGGGGGCGTAGGTCATGAGCTTCAGCGTCATCGCCGAGCGGCGGACCTGCTCGCGCCACCGGCCGGTGTAGGTCGACCGGGCCAGCCAGCGCCGCCAGTACCGCACCGTGTCGTCGAGCAGCGAGGTGATCTCGTCCCGGGCGAGCCGGTGCGGCGGGTCGCCGTCCCCGGTCTCCATCATCACGGCTCCGACCTGGCCGGCCTTCAGCGTCGCCGTGCCGCGGATGCCGTCACCGCGCGGATCGGTGATCCGTTCCGCCCCGTCCCAGCTGACGGTCCTGGCCGGGTGCAGGGTGATGCGCTGGTCCCCGGCGCGAAAGATCGCACCGTCGCCGGTCACCTCCACGGTGTGGCTGGCGCGGCCGTAGTCGAAACGTGGCGTGAACTCGACCGCGAAACGCATCTCCCCCCGCACGACCCGCAGGACCCGGACCAACCGGTGCCGGTCGGTGGGCCGGGTCGTGTCCGCGATGGGCATGAAGTCCAGGAGTTCACCCACGCCGCCGGCCGTCAGGAAGCGGGTGATAAGAACCGCGGTGTCGGGCAGGTACAACTGCCGCGACACATAGCCCGGCTCCGTCGGCGCAATCGTGAATTGGCCGCCGCGTTCCCGGTCCAGCAGGGAGGCGAAGATACTCGGCGAATCGAACCGGGGCGCGCAGAACCAGTCGATCTCGCCGTCCTTCGTCACCAGCGCCGCGGTCTGGAGATCCCCGATCAACCCGTGGTCAGAAATCTGCGGATAGTCCATCTCTCCCCCT
>NZ_CAUVXO010000047.1:13083-15580 GCF_963555865.1 Protofrankia sp. Cr1 | reverse complement strand
TGAGCTGCCAGCCCCGGCGACCGGGATATCCATCGTCAGAAACTGGGCTGCCCGACGGTCAGGCGTCCAAACCGTCCGAGCGTGACGGATCACCCACGGGCGGGGGTGATTGGTATCGGTCCTGACTGAGATCGGCAGATCGAGACACGAACTCAGGTGGTTGCGGCGCCGAAGATACCGGGCAGGGTGGACGAGTGGGCGACCCGCAGTTCGTCGAGGCTGACGGCAAAGGCGTCCTGGACGTCGATGATGTCGCCGTCCACCACACCGATACGCCGGCACGGCAGTCCGCGGGCACCGCACATGTCGGTGAACCGCAGCTCCTCCGATCGGGAGACGGCCACCACTGCCCGACCCGCCGACTCGCTGAACAGCTCGGTGAACACGTCCGCATCGCGGGGGAAAACGATGCGGGCGCCACGCCCACCACGCAGGCAGGACTCGACCAGTGCCGATGCCAGGCCGCCGTCGGACAGGTCGTGCGCCGCGGTCAGCATGCCGTCGCGGGAACCCGAAACCAGGATCTGGGCGAGCAGCTTCTCCGCGGCGAGGTCGACCACGGGCGGCTGCCCGCCCAGGTGCCGATGCGCCACCCACGCCCACTCGGACCCGCCGAACTCCGGGCGGGTCTCGCCGAGCAACAACAGCGAGTCACCGTCATCGGTGAAGCCGATCGCGACGCGCCGCGCCACATCGTCGAAGAGGCCCAGGACACCGACCACCGGAGTCGGGTTGATCGGCATCGATCCGGTCTGGTTGTAGAAAGATACGTTACCGCCGGTCACGGGCAGGCCGAGCTGGCGGCAGGCGTCCGCGAGCCCCCGGGTCGTCTCGGCAAACTGCCACATGACCTCCGGATCCTCGGGCGAACCGAAGTTCAGGCAGTTCGTGACGGCGATCGGCACGGCCCCGGTCGCGGCCACATTGCGGCATGCTTCGGCGAGTGCGAGCTGCGCACCTGCGAACGGGTCGAGCCTGGCATACCGACCGTTACCATCTGTTGCCAGCGCGATGCCGAGGCCGGTCTCGTCGGAGAGCCTGACCACGCCGGCATCCTCGGGCTGTGCAAGCACGGTGTTGGCCTGCACATACCGGTCGTACTGGTCGGTCACCCACGCCTTCGAACACAGATTCGGCGAGGCGATCATGGTCAGCAACGTTGCGCGCAGGTCATCTCCGCTTGTCGGGCGCGGCAACGCCGCGGGGTCGTCGGCCCGCAGCCCGTCCAGGTCCGCCGGTCTGCGCATCGGCCGGTCGTACACCGGCCCGTCGTCGGCGAGCGAGCCGGGCGGCACGTCGACGACGACCTCACCATGCCACCGGATGACAAGACGACCGCTGTCGGTGACCGTTCCAATCCGGGTGGCCAGCACGCCCCAGCGTTCGGCGACCGCGAGCACCTGGGGCACTGCGTCCGGCGTGACGATCGCGAGCATCCGCTCCTGGGACTCGCTCGCGAGGATCTCGTGCGGCACCATCGAGGCCTCCCGCAGCGGGACGAGGTCGAGGTCGACCGCCATCCCACCGGGGCCACCGGTGGCCAGGCCTGCGGCGGTCGTCTCGGTCAGCGCACAGGTCAGCCCCGCGCCGCCGAGGTCCTGGATGGCGACGACAAGTCCGCGCTCGAACAGCTCCAGGCAGGATTCGATGAGAATCTTCTCGGTGAACGGGTCGCCGACCTGCACCGCTGGTCGGCGCGCCGGTCCGCCACCCTCGTCGAAGGTCGCCGACGCCAGCACCGACACTCCGCCGATGCCGTCCCGGCCGGTCTTCGCACCGAGCAGGACGACCGCGTTGCCGACTCCGGTCGCCGCCGAAGTCTGTACCCGTCCGACCGGCATCACCCCCACGCACAAGGCGTTGACCAGCGGGTTCCCCAGATACGACGGATCGAAGACGACTTCCCCGCCGATCGTCGGCAGGCCCAGGCAGTTGCCGTAGCTGCCGATGCCCGCGACCACCCCGGGCAGCATCCGCGCCGTGTCGGGTGCGTCGGCATCGCCGAACCGGAGCGGGTCCAGGACGGCGATCGGCCGGGCGCCCATGGTCAGGATGTCGCGGACAATCCCGCCGACGCCGGTCGCCGCACCCTGGTAGGGCTCGACGAAACTCGGGTGATTATGTGATTCGATCTTGAATGTGACGGCGAGGCCCTCACCGACAGCGACCACCCCGGCGTTCTCGCCCATCCCGACGAGCATGCGCCCACCGGCCGGTATGTCATGGAACCGCCGTAGGTGCACCTTGGACGACTTATACGAACAGTGTTCACTCCACATCACCGAGTACATGGCAAGCTCGGCATCGGACGGCAACCGACCGAGGGTGGAGATGATCCGGGCGTACTCGTCGTCGGTGAGACCGAGTTCCCTGTAGGGCTGGGCGGCGTCTGGCTGGGCGGCGTCTGGCTGGGCGGCATGGGGTCCGGCGGCGTCGGGCGCGGACGGGGCAGTGGGTACGGTCGGTGTGCCGGTCACGTCATCCATCTTCCCGGACG
>NZ_CAUVXO010000047.1:10075-12568 GCF_963555865.1 Protofrankia sp. Cr1 | reverse complement strand
AACCGTGGCGACCCCACCGGCCGTCAGGAGTGGCCGTAAGGCTCCGGGCCTGCCGCGTCACCGGCGAGTGCGTCGGCGCCGTCGTCTGGAACCGAGCCGGGCGGGTGCGCCGATATGCCGACGAATTCCAGGTCAGAGGATTCCAGGTCGGACGGATCGTCGTCGTATACAACTGCCTCGGGATGCGCGGAGGGAGCGACCATCGCCTCCGAGTGGGCGCCACAACCATGATCGAAAGCAGTCACCCGAGCGTCGTCCGGGGCCATCTCGTTCGCACACACCCCGAACAGGCGGCCGAGGATCCCGGCCAGACGAACGTGAAAGCCACATGTCTGACAGGTCGCGGGAGCGACCCGGGCAATCGACGCCTCCGGACCGGACTCGCCCGTATGCCAACGGGCCGCAGCTTCGTCACGTCCCTCCACGGACAGCAGCCGGGGACGACCGAACCCGAGCTCATGCCAGGCATCGGTGTCGACGAACTCCTCGACATCACCAAGACGCAGGGTGAGGCGGGGATCGTCCACGGCGGTCGGCAGCAGGTCTCCGACTCCGACGTCGCCCGGGCGCAGCCGCTGGGACCACGGCACCCACTGTGGAGCGGTCATGGCGCCGTCGCCGGGCAACAGCACGACATCATCCACGGTGACCTTCCGCAACCGCGATGCGCGGCTCACGACCACCGTCCACACCCAACCGGGATAGGCGCGCGCCGTACACGCGAAGCGGTGCAGCACAAGGCGTTCGTCCTCGGCCTCGACGCCGAGGTGCTCGCCGACAAGGCCCGGATCATCGGCCTCGGTGGCCGCGGCCGCCCGGGCCTCCTCGACGGCTGCGGCACACGCGGTGTCCAGCGCGGGCGGCTTGGGCCCCTTGGCCGCACGCGGCGCCCGTGGTGTTCCCGGTGTTCGGGGCGCCTTCGACGCGGGTGAGCGGGTCGTCCGGGTCGTCCGGGTCGCAGACTCGGACGCCGGGGGACCGGGCGCACTCCCGTCCGAGATGAACGTTTCCGAGCTCGACGTTTCCTGGTTGGACGATCCAGAGTCGGACGATGTTGGCACTACCGCCGGGTCAAGCTGCACATCCTGAGCCTCCACGCACGTATTGTCGCCTACAGGTTCCGGAACTGTGCTGCGTGGTCGTGGTGGCCCTCCTGGGGAGAGGGGACACTCAGGATGGTGAACGTGGGCAGTGGTGTCGCCAAAGGGATCCGCAGGCTGCGCGCGTCCGGCCGCAGAGGTGGTGCCGAGCAGTCGGGGCTCGCGGCCCTCACGGAGCTTTCCTTCGTCAACGCGGCGGGCGACGCGCTGGTGACCGTGACGCTGGCCGGATCGCTCTTCTTCGCGGTGCCGACGAGCGAGGCCCGGTCGAAGGTCGCCATGTACCTGTTGATCACCATGGTGCCGTTCACCCTGCTGGCACCGGTGATCGGCCCTGTCCTGGACCGGTTCGCCCATGGTCGCCGTACCGCGCTGGCCGCAATCTGCCTGGCCCGCGGCATGCTTGCCTGGCAGCTCGCCGGCTCCCTCAACCACGGTGTGGCCGTCTATCCCCTCGCGCTCGGCCTGCTCATGCTGTCGCGGGCGTTCGGAGTGGCCCGCAGCGCGGTCATCCCGCGCGTCACACCCCAGAATCTGTCCCTCGTAAAGATCAATTCCCGGATCTCGTTGGTGAACATCGCAGCGGGATCCGCGATCGCCCCGGTCGGCCTGGCCATCGCCAAGATTCCCTACGTCGGCTACCCGTGGGTGCTGCGGGCCTGCGCGATCGTCTACATGACAGGCGTCCTGCTGGCGTTCAACCTACCCAAACACGTCGACTCCGCCGCAGGTGAAAAACGCGCCTTCGTACTAGGGGCCATCGTCAACCACCGGGACATGGCCGGCCGTCTGCTGCGCGCCATGGGCGGGCTGCCGGTCGCGCTTCGCGCCTCCCTGGTGCTGCGCGGCCTGGTCGGATTCCTCACCTTCTATCTGGCGTTTCTGCTGCGGACGAGCGGCGGCACCAACCTCTGGCTCGGTGCGCTGGCGATCTGTGCGGGCGTGGGCAGCGGCCTGGGTGTCTTCATCGGCGGGCGGCTGGGCCGCCGGCGGCCTGAGGCGCTGCTGATGCTGTCGCTGCTGATGGCATCAGGGGGCTGCCTTGGCGCCGCCGTCGACTACACAAGGCTCACATCGCTGCTGGCGGCCCTGCTGGTGACGATGGCCGGTGCGATGGGGAAGCTCGGTCTGGACGCGATCCTCCAACGGGACATCGCCGAGGACACCCGGAACTCCGCGTTCGCCCGCTCAGAAACCGCGATTCAGCTCGCATGGGTTGCCGGCGCCGGGATCGGCCTGATCGAGATGCCGGGGACGCTCGGCTTCGCCGTGGCGTCCGCGGCGGTGCTGTTCACGATGTTCGTGGAGACCAGGGCACTGCACCGGTCACGGGCAGCGGCCCGCGTCCGTCGAGGGCGACCGGAGGCCGCGGCCTGGGCCGAGCCGGGCGCCG
>NZ_CAUVXO010000047.1:8275-9836 GCF_963555865.1 Protofrankia sp. Cr1 | reverse complement strand
GGCGGTGCTCCCGGACACGGCGGTGCTCCAGAAAACCGCGGTCCTCCCGGATCGTGGGACGCGGCCCGGCCTGCTGAGACCGAGAACCCACCCCCCGGATCGCGATCCGGGCGGCATCTGAGCGGCCCTGAACGATAACCTCCGACCGTGTCCGTATCTCGGCTACTCTCCCGCATCCGGTGGCAACGCCTGGCTGTGCTCCCTGTCCTCGGCGCGCTCGTCGGGGTACTCGCCGGCTGCGACCAACCGACGCCGCTGGTGACCATGCAGGCCGGTCGAAGCTTCGTGCAGGCGCAGGCCGCCAGCTACGACCGCGACGGCACGGTGGTCAAGGGCGCCGGCGACCAGATCCCGGCGCTGCACGCCGCTCCTGGAGAGATCATCAACATCGACGTTCCGAAGTCGGTTGCCGACCGCGGATACTTCTTGACATCCGTCGACGCCCAGTCCAACGAGGTCCAAATTTCCGACACCATAAAGGACCAGCACTACCACCTGACCACGCCGGGACGAGCCGGCGAGCTGCCCCTGACCATCTTCCAAGTGCCGCGCAGTGATTCCGGCCCGGCGTCTGGAAGCTGGAAGTTCCGTCTCGTCGTCCAGCCATAGGTTCATGGTCGACAATTTCATGGTCGAGATGCGCCCGGTCGCTCTTGTTCCCGCATCGAGGTCCACGTGAACCGGGTCCTGCTGGTCACGGCGGTCAACCCGGAGGCTGACGCCGTCTGCGCCGGAATGATGGGTATGTGGCAGCCGTGGACCGCGCCCGCCACCACGGGACCGTCGCGCGGCGGCCCGGTGCCGTCGTGGGACCGCCAGCTGCTGACCGCGGTCCGACTCGGCCCTTACCTGGGACGCCGGTCCGGGTCGGTGACCGTCCTGGCCGCGGGAGCGGCCGGTCCGGCGGCGGCGGCGGGTACCGCGACCGCTCTGGCGACCGCTCGCGCCGCGGGCGAGCCGTTCGACCTGGTCATCTCCCTCGGCATCGCGGGCGGTTTCACCGACCGTGCCGGCATCGGTGACCTGGTCGTCGCGGACGCACTGATCGCCGCGGATCTCGGTGCCGAGTCCGGCCTCGACGCCTCCTCGGGTAAACCCGCACCGGGGTCGTCGCCCGCCGGACCGGCCTCCGGTGCCGGATCCGGTGCCGGATCCGGTGCCGGATCGACATCGGAGGCCGGCGGCGGAACCGGCGGGTTCCTGGGTTTGGACGAGCTCGGGCTCGGGCCGTCCACGCTGCTCCCACGTGCGAACGTGGTGCAGCTACTCGTCGACCTTCTCGCCGGCACCCGACGGACAATCAGGATCGGGCCCATCCTCAGCGTGTCCACAATCACCGGGACCGACCATCGGGCCGCAGCGATGGCGCTGCGGTTCGACCCGGCCGCCGAAGCCATGGAAGGCTACGCGGTCGGTGTCGCAGCCACCGCGTTCGACACGCCTTTCGCCGAGGTCCGCGCGGTCAGTAACGCGGTCGGTCGCCGTGAGCGGTCGAGCTGGGACGTGCCGGGAGCACTCGCCGGGCTGAGCGCGGCCGCCGCCGGGATCGCCGCCGGAATCG
>NZ_CAUVXO010000047.1:5880-7816 GCF_963555865.1 Protofrankia sp. Cr1 | reverse complement strand
GCCGCACCGAACCGGTCAAGCCTGCTCCCGGGGTCGGCACGCCGTGACATCGCGGTCAGCGATGCCGTCCCCGCTCTCGCTGGCGATCTCGCCGTGCCCGAACGACACGTTCGCCTTCCACGCGCTGGCCCACGGGCTCGTTGCGGACGCACCGCGGGTCACGGTGACCTTCGCGGACATCGATGTGCTGAACTCCCGCGCCGCCGCCGGCCTCGACGATCTGGTGAAGATCTCCTACGCCGCGCTGCCGTGGCTGCTGGACTCCTACCAACTGCTGTCCGCCGGCAGTGCCCTGGGACGTGGCTGCGGACCGCTCGTGCTCACCGCCGGCGGCGGCCGGGACGACCTGGCGGGCGCACGCATCGCGATACCGGGGATGCGCACAACCGCCTACCTGTTGTTCCGGCTGTGGGCGCTGCGACATGGGGTCGGCGACATCGACGTCCTGCCCTTCGAGAAAATCATGCCGGCGGTACGGGACGGGCGATACGACGCCGGCCTGGTCATCCACGAGTCGCGGTTCACCTACCCGTCCTACGGGCTCACGCTGATGGCGGACCTGGGCGACTGGTGGGAGTCCGAGACCGGCCTGCCCATTCCACTGGGGGCGATCGTCGGCCGGCGTGGGCTCGACGGCGCCGCGCTCTGCGCCATGGTGCGGGCGAGCGTCGCGGCAGCTCTGGCCGACCCGCGGGCATCGCGCGCCTATGTGCTGGACCACGCCCAGGAGCTGGACGCCGACGTCGTGAACGCTCATATCGGGCTGTATGTGAACGATTACACGCTATCGCTCGGCGACGAAGGATACGAGGCTGTCGAGGTGCTGCTGGGACGGGCGGGCGCCGCCGGCCTCGTCCCGCCGATACCCGCTCTCCGATCGTGACCGCACGCCGACCGTGACCGCACGCCGATCAGCCAGGCCCTGATGTCTCCAGTTCGTCGGCGACCGCGTGGACGACCTTGGCCACCGTCTCTGCTGTCCGGCGATCTGGATAGCGCCCCCGACGCAGTGAGTTCTGTACCTCGTCCAAGAGTTTGATCATATCTTCGATCATGCTGTGCAGCTCGTCGGGGCTGCGCCGGGCCGCGTGCGCCGCGCTCTTGGCCACCGACGGCGGAGCCGCGAGCACCCGCACCGACAACGCCTGATCGCCCTTGCGACCCGCGGCAACACCGAACTCGACCCGATCGCCCGGCTTGAGCTTCTCCACCCCTGGCGGTAGCGCACCCTTGTGGACGAACACGTCGCCGCCGTCATCACGACTGAGGAAGCCGAAGCCCTTGTCGACGTCGAACCACTTGACTCTGCCGGTGGGCACAGGAGACCTCGTTCTACGTGGCGAAGGGAGACTGTCCAGTGAGATGCCGAGGTCTCCAAGGCTATCCGGGGACACGGCGGCGAGAGGTCATCCGTGCCTATTCGTGGCCGCTCACAGCCGATCGTGGCTGATCACGGGCGCTGGAACCATCGTGGGCTCGCTCAAGGCCTCCGAGTGCGCGAAGAAACCACGATCGCACGCCCTTTGGCCATCCGCCGACCTCGGATCGCCCGGCGATCCGTAGGCTGGTGGCTGTGGCTGCCCAACAACCCCATCGGCCTGATCGGCTCACGGCGCCACAATCATCGGTGGCTGTACCGCGGGAGCTCCCCGGGAACACCCGCGGGCGACTGGTCGACGTGCTCGTCCGGCTGGGGGTCGGCGTCTTCGCGATCGGCCTCCTCGCCACCGTGATCATTATCGTCCCGTTCTTCTTCGGTGTCACCGAGCAGCCCACCTGGCTGAACGTGCTCGCGGCCGGTGGGTTGACGATCGGCTTCGGCATCGCGCTCATCGCAATCGTGGCCGCGGTGCTCTCCCCTGCTCCGGTCGACGAGACAGAACCGGACGACGACACCGGACCGGACAACGCAGGACCGGACCACACCGGACCGGAC
>NZ_CAUVXO010000047.1:0-5489 GCF_963555865.1 Protofrankia sp. Cr1 | reverse complement strand
AGACTGCGGCCTCCGGGCGCGCGATCTGACGATCGTCGCGCGCCCTTTGGCCCGCTAGGAACGCGGTAGCAGCTCATTCATCGAGCCGGATCGGAAGCCGCGGGGGTCGACCTCCACCCGGTCGAAACCCTCGATCACCGCCAGCAGCTCCGGGCGCGCGGCCAGGGCCCGCACACGAGTGGCGTCCACCTCGACCATCGCCACCGTGCCAAGGTCACGTACCCGCAGGTTGCGCACGCCCAACCCGGCTGTGTGCACTGCCGCCCGCAACGCCGCCTCGGCCCGTTCGACGCGAGCAAGACGTGCCGGTGACACCGTGATCCCGTAGGCGACGCGGCTTGCCAGACACGCCGCGGCCGGTTTGTCCCAGGTCGACAACCCCCACCACCGGGACGCTTCGCGGACCTGGGCCTTGGTCAGACCAGCGTCCAACAGCGGGGTCCGTGCCCCCCGGGCGGCCGCCGCGCCGATACCCGGTCGGAAGCCAGCCACCGCGTCATCCGCGTTCGTGCCGGTCACCACATGGGCGAGCCCGAGGGACTCCGCGAGTGGGCGGAGCGTCTCGGTGAGCTCCGCCTTGCAGAAGTAACACCGGTCCGGACCGTTGGCCCGGTAGCCGTCGCGTCCCATCTCGTTGGTGGCCGGCGTGAGGTGGCGGACCCCGAGCTCCGCCGCGAAGTCGCCGGCCGCCCGCTGCTCCGTCCCCGGCAGAGAGGGGGAGATCGCCGTAGCGGCCACAACCCGGTCGACACCGAGCGCCCGGACCGCGGCCGCGAGCAGGAACGCCGAATCCGCCCCACCGGAAAAGGCGACCAGTACGGATCCGAGCTCGGCGAGCCTCACGGCAAGATCGTCAAGGCGACCGGCCAGGACCCGGCCATCCACCCCCACCGGCTCCGGCACCCGTCCCGACGACAGTTCCAGCACCCGTTCCGACGACACGGATCTCCCTGCTACAGAAGCCGACACGAATCCGAGGGTAGTGACCCACCGGCGTCGGACGCATGCCCGGTGCCTGTTTCGATGCTGCCGGGATGACTCCTGAGACAGCGCCTGGGGATAGGGTCTTGCGCCATGGCCAGGGTCGTAGTGGACGTGATGCTGAAACCGGAGATCCTCGACCCGCAGGGGCAGGCGGTGCTCACCGCATTGCCGCGGTTGGGCGTGGCCGGCATCGTCGGGGTGCGCCAGGGCAAGCGGTTCGAGCTGGAGGTGGACGGCGAGGCGGATGCCGACGCCCTCGCCATGATCGAGCAGCTTGCCGCCTCACTACTGGCCAATCCGGTGATCGAGGACTACGTCGTCCGGGTTGAACCCGCACCCGCCGCCCAACCCCGGTAAGAGCGCCCGACAATCGTGCCCGGCAATAGTGCCCGGCAATAGGAACGTGGATCGGGGCACCGTCCCGGGGGACGCTATCCGGGAGGCGCTATCCGGGGGGAGCCATCGGGTCGGCCGGCGAGACGAACGCGACCCGGCGTCCACATGAGTCACAGACAGCGACCCAGGCATCAGGTTCGTCGTCGTCGGCCACCAGATGCGCCAATGGGACGATTCCGCCGCACCACGGGCAGATGATCCACGGCCCGTCCGCACCGGCGCCTGACGACTCAACATCGAGTGATTCCACCTTCCTGACGGTGCCACCAGACGTCCGCCCCCGAGGACTCCGCAGGCCCTTCGGTGACCACAGCCGCCTGTTCCCGGGACGCGAGCCCCCAGCTACCCGGGCCCAACGCCGGCCGCCGGCCGCCGGACGGACACCCGACACCGAGGCCCACGGCTCATCACGGGAGCCGGTGACAGGATGGGCGGGTGGGCACGGACGAAGTACCTTCAGTCGCCATTGATCAACTTCCGGTCAACCTGTCGCCGGATGCAGACATCCTGCTCCTCGACGTCCGCGAGGTCGAGGAGTGGGACGCCGGACATGTCACCGGTGCGGTCCACATCCCCATGGGCGAACTCCTCGAGCGCCTGGACGAGGTGCCGCGCGAACGGGACGTGGTGGTTGTCTGCCGGTCAGGCCAGCGTTCGGCCGCGGTCACGGCCTACCTGCACCGGGCCGGCTGGCGTGTCCGCAACCTCAACGGTGGAATGATCGCCTGGGATGCGGCGGGCCGCCCGATGGAGAACGCCACGCCGCAGCCGCCGGCTGTGATCTGACCAGCGCCTTTCGGTCAAGTCGGCGGTCGTTGTTGTGGACACGCCTTTGCATCCGCGGCGTACCGATCGTCAGCTGTGGATATCGGACGATGAGCGCACTCCTGGCGCGACACTGGACATCATGAACCATGACAACCCCGCCATGTCGACCGCGCGGGCGCTGGCCGTGGGCCTCGCGCTGTGTCTCGGACTCACCTTCGCCGCGGCCGCCTGCGGCTCGCTCAACGATGCGTCGGCCGCCAACGCCGGCGGGCTCGGGGGCGCCGGACAAAATGGGCAGGTCACCGCCGGGAGCGCCCTCGCGACGTTGGGGTCGATACCGGTCCACGCCGCGACGACCTCGCCGCAGTACCGGCGGGACGCGTTCGGCGATCCCTGGCAGGACGTCGACGGCAACGGCTGCGACACACGGAACGACGTCCTGCACCGGGACCTGACACTGGTGACCGTCAAGCAGGCAGACCCGTGCATTGTCCTGACCGGCGAGCTCAAAGATCCTTATACCAACCGGACGATCCGTTTCAACAGGACGCGGGCCGCTGCCGCCGTCCAGATCGATCACGTCGTCGCGCTGGCGAATTCCTGGCGTACCGGGGCCGCCTCATGGCCATCGGACAAACTGATCAGTTTCGCGAACGACCCGGAGAATCTGCTGGCGGTCGACGGTCCGGCGAATCAGAATAAAAGCGACGATAATGCCGCACAGTGGCTACCGCCGAATCAGGGATACCGGTGCCAGTACGTGGCCCGCCAGATCGGCGTGAAAGCCCGCTACGGCCTGTGGCTGGAGCCCGCCGAACGCGACGCCATGGCCAAGGTGCTCAGTAAGTGCCGGGCGCAGCCGACGCTCGGCGGGAGGCCCGCCGGCTGACCCCGAACATCCACGTCAACCCCCAGGCGTCACATCGGGCAACTATTCAAGTACAATTAACGTGTTCATTACCAAGATGGGGCTGGGCGCGAGTAATTCCCAGCCGACCCGCCTCCAGGCGACCCGCGCGGCCGGGTTGGCTGCACGTAGGTGGCTGCACGTAGGTGGCTGCGGGTCGTTGGACGCAGGCAGGTGGTGAGGACAGCATGGGGCAGGCGGGAGAGCGTCTGGATCTGTTCGACCGCCTGGACATCGGGATGCTGGCCGTCGGTACGACCGATCGCCGAGTGCAGCGGGTGAACGCGGCGACATGCCGGATCCTGGGACGTAGTGAGAGCGAGCTGCTCACCATGAGCTGGGACATGTTGCTCCATCCGGCGGACCGGGCTGCCCAGCTGGTGACCACGCGACAGTCCGCGGCGGGTGGGCAGGCCGACGGGCAGACGGGGCATCAGGCCGACGGATGGCCAGGCGGGCAGCGCGTGGTCCGCTTCGCGCGTCCGGACGGCTCGACCGTGCACGTCCTGGCGACGGCGATACTTCTGCGCGACGGTCCGGACGGGGAGCCGTACTACCTCAGCCAGTTCCAGAACATCACCCAGGAGATGGCCGCCCACCACCACCTGCGGCTGTTGTTGGACAACACCCCCGTGGCGTTGTTCCTGATGGATCCACACGGTCGCATCGTGTTCACCGACGGCGAGATGAACGCCGCCCGGGTGGACCCCGATCGACGATCGACGATCGTCGAAACCTTCCAGGACCTGCCCGTCACGCCCATGGCCCGACGTGCGCTGACCGGCGAGCGCGTCTGTGGTGTCATCGAGGCGTACAGCCGCCATTTCGAAACACACATGGTGCCGATATTCACCGCGGACGGGACGGTGACATCAGTGGCGGTCGTCGCAACCGACGTCACCGAACGCGAAAAAGCTCTGACAGAACTACGAATCCGCTCCGCTGAACAGCAGATTGTCGCCGACCTCGGCCGCCGCGCCCTGACCAGCCTCGAACCCGACCCCCTGTGGACGGCCTCCGCCACCGCAATCGCCGACCACCTCCACACCGACAGCGTCACCATCCATGAACAGCACCCCGGCCACACCGGACCACACCTGGCCGTCCACGTCGGAACACCCCCACCCGGCACCAACGCCCCCGGCGAACTCACCGTCCCGATCGGCCCGCCCGAGCACCCCACCGCCATTCTCACCGTCCACCGCAGCAGCCCGTTCGCCGCCCGCGAATGCGCATTCATCGACGCCGTCGCCACCATCCTCGCCGCCGCCGCCGCCCGCTTCCAGGTCGAACGCGAAGCCCGCTTCCACGCCTGGCACGACAGCCTCACCGGCCTGCCCAACCGAACCGCGCTCCTCGACCGACTCCACCACGCCCTCATCCACACCGGCGTCGGCATCCTGTTCATCGACCTCGACGGCTTCAAAACCGTCAACGACTCCCTCGGCCACCACACCGGTGACCAGCTCCTGCGCACAATCGCGACCCGGCTCCAACACGCCGTCCGCCCTCACGACACCGTCGCCCGTCTCTCCGGCGACGAATTCGCCATCCTCTGCGGGAACATCACCAGCGCCCCCACCCTCCAGACCATCGCCGACCGCGTCGTCACGGCCCTCGCCCAACCCACCACTCTCGACGGCCGCACTGTCACCGTTACGGCCAGCGTCGGTATTGCGATCTCCAGCCCCGAACTCGCCGACCCCGACGACCTCCTGCGCGCCGCCGACATCGCCATGTACACCGCCAAACACTCAGGCCGCGGCCATCACCTCCTGTTCGACGAAGCCATGCGCGCCTGCCTCCTCGACCGCCTCACCACCGAAAACGACCTCCGCCACGCCCTGGCCACCCCCGGCGAACTCCGCCTCCATTACCAACCCATCCTCAACCCCACCGGCGACACCATCGGCGCCGAAGCCCTCATTCGCTGGCAACACCCGACCCGCGGCCTCCTGCTCCCCGACATCTTCATCCCCCTCGCCGAAGACACCGGGCTGATCACATCCCTCGGCCGTTGGGCCCTGCACACCGCGTGCCACACCGCCGCCACCTGGACGACCGGACTGCCCCTCATCCCCCCACCGCACATCACCATCAACGTCTCCGCCCGCCAGCTCACCGACCCCGACTTCCTGCCCGACCTCACCCACCTCCTGCACACCACCAACCCCGACGACCGCTACCAGCTCTGCCTCGAAATCACTGAAAGCACGCTCATCCACGACACCCCCGCCGTCACCGCCGCCCTCCATGCCCTACGCGCCCTGGGCATCACTCTCTATATCGACGACTTCGGCTCCGGTCACTCCTCCCTCAGCCGTCTGCACCGCCTCCCCCTCGACGGCCTCAAAATCGACCGCCGATTCATCAGCACAATGACCGACGACCCAACCGACCACGCCATCGTCACCGCCGTCATCCACCTGGCCCA